>JAYTYH010000165.1:0-12126 GCA_043742485.1 Rhizobacter sp. | reverse complement strand
CGAGTACGTGTCCATCATCCAGGCCATGATCTGGCCGTTGGTGTTCACGTCGGGCGCCGGGATGTCGCGCTGCGGGCCGATGATGATGCCGATCTCGCTCGTGTAGCGGCGCGTCATGCGCTCGAGCTCCTTCAGCGACAGCTTCTTCGGGTCGACGCGGATGCCGCCCTTGGCGCCGCCGTAAGGCAGGTTCACGGCCGCGCACTTCACCGTCATCCATGCCGACAGCGCCATCACCTCCTCGAGCGTCACGTCGGGGTGGTAGCGGACGCCGCCCTTGCCCGGCCCCCGCGAGAGGTTGTGCTGGACGCGAAAGCCCTCGAAGTGGGCCACCGAGCCGTCGTCCATCTCGATCGGCACGTCGACGATGAGGGCGCGCTTCGGCCGCTTCAGCGTCTCCGACCAGCGCGCCAGCGGCCCGAGGTAGGGCAGGACGCGATCGACCTGCGAGAGGTAGGTGTGCCACGGGCTGGTGCTCGTGGGCGAGAGGTAGGAGAGGTAGCTCATGGGGCCAGAAAGATGGAGGGCCGCGGGGCCGCGGCCGGCTTGCCCAGCGCTTCAGCGCGGGCCCGTGCCGCCAGCACGGCGGCGATGACGGCGTCGCGAACGCCGCCCGATTCGAGCACCGCGAGCGCGGCTTCGGTGGTGCCGCCCGGCGAAGTGACCTGCTGTCGCAACTCGGCCGGCGAGTAAGACGACTCTGCCGCCAGCGCCGCCGACCCGGCCACCGTCTGCTCGGCGAGCCGGCGCGCCGCATAGGCGGGCAAGCCCATCTGCCGGCCGGCTTCCATCATGGCCTCGAGCAGCAGGAACACATAAGCCGGACCGGAGCCCGAGAGCGCGGTGACGGCGTCGAGCGCGGGCTCGTCGCCGAGCCAGACCAGTTCGCCGGTCAGCGACAGCAGGCCCTCGGCGTCGATGCGGTCGTCGTCGGTCACGGCCGGGCGCGCGAACACGCCGGCGATGCCCTTGCCGATCAACGCCGGCGTGTTCGGCATCGCCCGCACGACGCGCTCGCTGCCGGTCGCGGCGACGATGGCAGTGCTGCGGATGCCGGCCATGACGCTGAGCTGCAGCGCCTTGTCGATGGTGCCGGTACAGGCCTTTGCGGCCACTTCGAAGCTCTGTGGCTTGACTGCCCAGACGACGATGTCGGCCATCGCCAGCGCCGGGCCGGCGCTCGATCGAGCGACGACGCCATGGCGGCCGACCAGCGCTCTTCGGGTCGCCTCGCTGGGCTCGACGACCACGATCGACGCCCCTGGGCGGCCGGCCTTGACGAGGCCGCCGATGATCGCCTGCGCCATGTTGCCGCCGCCGATGAAGACGATGTTGCGCATGTGGCAGTGTACGCAGTGCCGCCGACGAGAATCGGCATTGCTTTCTCTCCGGACCTGCCCATGCGTCTAAAAGGTTCCTGCCATTGCGGTGCCGTCAGCTTCACCGTCGAGGCGCGCAGCCCCGTGCCCTTCATGCATTGCCACTGCACGATCTGCCGCAAGACGGCCGGCGGCGGTGGCTACGCCATCAATCTCGGCGCCGACGCGGCGACGATGAAGGTCCGCGGCGATTCGCACCTCGGCGTCTATCACGCGATCATCCGCGAAGCGGGCAAGCGAACGACGCGGTCGAAGGCCGAGCGCCGCTTCTGCAAGGAATGCGGCAGTGCGCTCTGGCTCTGGGATCCGCGCTGGCCCGAGCTCATCCATCCACATGCATCGGCGATCGACACGCCGTTGCCAAGGCCGCGAGAGGTCGTGGAGGCGGCGCTCGCCTACGCAGCGCCGTGGGTCGACGTGCCGCGCGGCAAGGGCCACGTGGCCTGCCAGCACTGGCCTGAAGAGTCGCTCGCCGAGTGGCACGCCCGCCACCACCTGTCGAAACTCTGAGCGGCCGCCGACCTCAGACCACCGGCGGCCGGCCGCCGAAGATCGCGGTGCCGACGCGAACCATCGTGGCGCCGACCGCGATCGCCGCTTCGAGATCGCCGCTCATGCCCGCCGAGATCGTGTCGAGCGTCAGACCGTCACGGCGCAGCGCTTCGAAGAGCTCGTGCAAGGCCAGGTGCGGCCGCCGCTGCGCATCGAAGTCGCCTTCGACCTGCGGGATCGCCATCAGGCCGCGCAGGCGAAGCCGAGGCAGCGCCGCGACCGCGTGCGCGAGCGCCGCTACGTCTGCTGGGGCGACGCCGCTCTTGATCGCCTCGCCGCTGACGTTGACCTGGATGCAGACCGAAAGCGGCGCCAGCGCGGCCGGCCGCTGCGCGCTCAAGCGTTCGGCGATCTTCAAACGATCGATCGAATGGACCCAGTCGAAGCTTTCGGCGACCGTGCGTGTCTTGTTGCTCTGCAACGGCCCGATCAGGTGCCACTCGATCTGCGTGCGCAGATCGGCCAGGGCTTCGATCTTGTCGAGCCCTTCCTGCACGTAGTTCTCGCCGAAGGCGCGTTGGCCGGCGGCGAAGGCCTCGCGCACCGCCTCGGCTGCCCAGGTCTTGCTCACGGCCAGCAGCGTGACGCTTTGCACGGGCCTCTTCGCTGCTGCACAAGCGCTTGCAATGCGGCCCTGCACTTGCATGAGGTTGTCTGCGATCATTGCGAGACTGTGCCGTGAAAGGGCTTCGGCTGCGGGCCTCGCCGCCGCGAACCGGCCACCACTTCCTGAAGACCCATGGACATCACCCAACTGCTGGCGTTTTCGGTCAAGAACAAGGCGTCCGACCTGCACCTCTCGGCCGGCTTGCCGCCGATGATCCGCGTTCACGGTGATGTTCGCCGCATCAATGTCGACCCGCTCGAGCACAAGCAAGTGCATGAGATGGTGTACGACATCATGAACGACACCCAGCGCAAGAACTACGAGGAAACGCTGGAGTGCGACTTCTCTTTCGAGATCCAGGGCCTCGCCCGCTTTCGCGTCAATGCCTTCAACCAGAACCGCGGCTCCGGCGCCGTGTTCCGGACCATCCCCTCGAAGATCCTCACGCTCGAGCAGCTCAACTGCCCGCCGATCTTCGCCGAGCTGTCGCTGAAGCCGCGTGGCATGGTGCTGTGCACCGGCCCGACCGGCTCGGGCAAATCGACCACGCTGGCTGCGATGGTCAACCACCTCAACGAGAACGAGTTCGGCCACGTGCTCACCGTGGAAGACCCGATCGAGTTCGTGCACGAGTCGAAGAAGTGCCTCATCAACCAGCGCGAGGTCGGGCCGCACACGCTGAGCTTCTCGAACGCGCTGCGCTCGGCGCTGCGTGAAGACCCCGACGCCATCCTCGTCGGCGAAATGCGCGACCTGGAAACCATTCGCCTCGCACTCACCGCGGCGGAAACCGGCCACCTGGTGTTCGGCACCCTGCACACCTCGAGCGCCGCAAAGACCGTCGACCGCATCGTCGACGTGTTTCCGGCGGCCGAGAAAGAGATGGTTCGGGCGATGCTGTCGGAGTCGCTGATCGGCGTCATCTCGCAGACGCTCTGCAAGACGAAAGACGGTGCCGGCCGCGTCGCCGCGCACGAGATCATGCTCGGCACGGCTGCGATCCGGAACCTGATCCGCGAAAGCAAGATCGCGCAGATGTATTCGGCGATCCAGACGGGCAACAGCATGGGCATGCAGACGCTCGACCAGAACCTCGCCGATCTGGTGCGGCGTAATATCGTTTCGCCCGCGGAGGCTCGCGGCAAGGCGAAGTTTCCCGAGAATTTCCCCGGCTAGTCCGCAGCGCAGGAACACCACACATGGAACGCGACCAGGCCTCGAAATTCGTCAACGACCTGCTGCGCCTGATGGTGTCGCGCAACGGCTCCGACCTCTTCCTCACCGCCGACTTCCCGCCCGCGATCAAGGTCGACGGCAAGGTCACCAAGGTCTCACCGCAACCGCTCACCGGCCAGCACACACTGGCGCTGACGCGGTCGATCATGAACGACAAGCAGGCCGCGGAATTCGAGCGCACGAAGGAGTGCAACTTCGCCGTCGCGCCGCAAGGCATCGGCCGGTTTCGAGTCAACGCCTTCGTGCAGCAGGGCCACGTCGGACTGGTGATGCGGACGATCCCGCAAGTGGTGCCGACGATCGACAGCATGAACCTGCCGCATGTCCTGAAGGACATCGCCGTCGCCAAGCGCGGCCTGGTGATCTTCGTCGGCGCCACCGGGTCGGGCAAGAGCACATCGCTGGCGGCGATGGTCGACCATCGCAACGAGAACACCTTCGGCCACATCATCACGATCGAGGACCCTGTCGAGTTCGTGCACCCGCACAAGAACTGCATCGTGACCCAGCGCGAGGTCGGCATCGACACCGACGACTGGGGCATCGCACTGAAGAATTCGCTGCGCCAGGCGCCCGACGTGATCCTGATGGGCGAGATCCGCGACCGCGAGACCATGGAGCACGCCGTCGCCTTCGCCGAGACCGGTCACCTATGCCTGGCCACGCTGCACGCCAACAGCGCCAACCAGGCGCTTGACCGGATCATCAACTTCTTTCCCGAAGAGCGCCGTTCGCAGCTGCTGATGGACCTCTCGTTGAACCTGCGTTCCCTGGTCTCGCAGCGGCTGCTGCCGCGCCAGGAAGGCAAGGGTCGCGTCGCGGCGGTCGAAATCATGCTTAACACGCCGCTGATCAGCGATCTCATCTTCAAGGGCGAGGTCTCCGAGATCAAGGAGATCATGAAGCGCTCGCGCGAGCTCGGCATGCAGACCTTCGACCAGGCCCTGTTCGATCTCTACGAGAGCCAGGCGGTGACCTTCGAAGACGCCCTGCGCAACGCCGACTCCGTGAACGACCTGCGCCTGCAGATCAAGCTGCACAGCCACCGCGCGCGCTCCAGCGACCTCACGGCCGGCACCGAGCACATGCACATCGTGTAGCAGCTCGACGCGCTGCGCTATAAACGGCCTCTTCGAGGCCGTTTCTTTTTTCCGGCGCCTCTTTTCCACAACTGCTCGCCATGACCAAAACCTACGACAAGATCGCGCCGCGCCACGTGGCGTTCCTAGGCCTGGGCGTCATGGGCGCGCCCATGGCTGGCCACCTCAACGCCGCCGGGCATGCGGTCACGGTCTACAACCGCACGGCCTCGAAATCGGCGGACTGGGCCGCGGCCCACGGTGGCAAGAGCGCGCCGACGCCGGCCGAAGCCGCTCGCGGCGCCGAGATCGTCTTCGCCTGCGTCGGTAACGACGACGATCTGCGCTCGGTGACGCTGGGCGAGACAGGCGCCTTTGCCGGCATGAAAAAGGGCACTCTGTTCGTCGACCACACGACAGCCTCGGCCAGCGTCGCCCGTGAGCTCGCGGCAGCAGCCGGGGCGCTCGGCCTGCGCTTCGTCGACGCGCCGGTCTCGGGCGGCAACCTCGGAGCCATCAACGGCGCGCTGACCGTGATGTGCGGCGGCGAACAGGCCGCCTTCGACGAAGCCCGGCCGGTGGCGATGGCGTTCGCGAAGGCGATGACGCTGCTCGGGCCGAACGGTGCCGGCCAGCTTGCCAAGATGGTCAACCAGATCGCGATCGCCGGCGCTGTTCAAGGCTTGTCGGAAGCGATCGCCTTCGGCCAGCGATCGGGCCTCGACATGAAAGCCGTCCTCGAGGTCATCGGCAAGGGCGCTGCGCAGAGCTGGCAGATGGACAACCGCGGCCCGACGATGATCGACGGCAAGTTCGACTTCGGCTTCGCCGTCGACTGGATGCGCAAAGACCTCGGCATGGCGCTCGACGAGGCGCGCCGCAACGGCGCCCGCCTGCCGGTCGCGGCCCTCGTCGACCAGTTCTACGCCGACCTGCAGGCCGGCGGCCACCAGCGCGACGACACCTCGAGCCTGATCCGGCGCCTGAAGTAGGCCGCCCTCCGACCTGCGCTTACGGGGCGCTGGCAGGCCGGGCGACGCTCTTCGGAGCGGTATTGGCGAGCTCGCCTTCGGTCAGGATCTCGAACACCCGCACGACCTTCGAGACGCCACTGACGCCGCGTGCCACTTCGCTGGCGCGGCTGGCTTCGCGCTCAGTGACGCGGCCCATCAGGTAGACAACGCTGCGATGAGTCACGACCTTGATCGAATTGGCGAACACGTCTTTCGCATCGAACAGGCTGGCTTTCACCTTGGTGGTGATGAAGACATCCTTGGTGCGCTCGCCGAAGGTGTTGAGCGGGCCGATGCGCAGTTCGTTGACGACCGACTGGACATTGTCGACGCGCGCCACGACCTGCTCGGCGGTGGTCTTGTCGGCCTCCGTCGGCACCTCGCCGGTGAGCAGCACCATGCGGTTGTAGCTGGTGGTGCTGACACGGGCACGGTCGCCGAGAGCTTCACTCATGCGGCCCTTGGCCTTGAGCTCGATGACTTCGTCGTCGACCTGCGAACCGGAGGTACGGCGGTCGGTGGCCATCATGGCGCCGCCGACGACGACGCCACCGACGATCAACGGCGCGCAGGCCGCGAGCAGAGCCGAGGCGGCGAGCGCCGCAGCGACGAACGAGCGCGAACGCGCTGCGGTGATTGAGGGGCGGTTCATGTGTTTTCCTGGTCGCCGAGCAATTGCAGGTCGACCGCGTCGCAGAGGCAATGCAGCACCAGCAGATGCACTTCCTGGATGCGGGCGGTGCGCTCATGCGGCACGCAGATGTGGACGTCGGTTTCGCCGAGCTTGTCGCGCATCTTGCCGCCGGTGTTGCCGGTGAGTGCGACGACGGTCATGTCCTTGCGGTGCGCCGCCTCGACGGCGGCCAGCACGTTGGCCGAGTTGCCGCTGGTCGACATCGCGAGCAGCACGTCGCCGGGTGCGCCCAGCGCCTCGACCTGCTTCGAGAACACGACCTCGAAGCCGTAGTCGTTGCCGATTGCGGTGAGGATGGAGGTGTCTACGGTGAGCGCGATGGCGGCCAGGCCCGGGCGCTCGCGCTCGAAGCGGCCGACGAATTCGGCCGCGAAATGCTGTGCGTCGGCAGCCGAGCCACCGTTGCCGCAGGCCAGCACCTTGCCGCCTCCGGTGATGCAGCCCACGACGGCACTGACGGCGTCGGCGATCGGTTTGCTGAGCACTTCGGCAGCCGCGTATTTGAGGTCGGCGCTGTCGAAAAACTGCTGCTGGATACGTTGTTCAAGCATGATCATGAATGATATGACACGGCTTTTCCGGGCGAGTTCACGAGGCGTCGAAGGCGGCGCGCAGCCACTCGATGCGCGCGCCGTCGACGGCGACGACGTCGAAGCGGCAGGGCGGCGTCGAGGCCAGGCGGCGCAGGAAGTGCGTGGCGGCCAGCACGATGCTTCGCTGCTTTGTCGCGCCGATGCTCGCCGCAGCACCGCCGAAGCGAGCGTCCTTGCGGGCTCGCACCTCGACGAAGACGAGCGTGCCGTCGCGCTCGCGCATGATCAGGTCGACCTCGCCGCCACGGGCACGCGGGCCGCGTGCGACCCGATAATTGCGCTGCACGAGCACGAGGCCATGGCGGCCAAGGTGCTCGAGGGCGAGGCCCTCGGCCGCGTCGCCGATCGTCTTCGTCGAAGGCGGTGCGTTCGTCACGGCGGCGTCACGATGTAGGGTGCAGCAACGGAGGTTCCGATCAAGTGCAGGCCGGCTCGAATCTCATTCAGGCGGCCGCAGCTGCAGCCGGCGCCCAGCAGTATCCCGCGGCCACGCTCTACGTCGTCGCGACTCCGATCGGCAACCTCGCCGACCTGACGTTGCGCGCGCTCCACGTGCTCGGCCTCGTCGACGCCGTTGCCTGCGAAGACACGCGGCACAGCGCCGCCTTGCTGCGCCACTTCGGCATCGACAAGCCGCTCGTCGCCCTGCACGCGCACAACGAGCACGACGCTGCGTCGGCGGTGCTCGTGCGGCTGGGACGCGGCGAGCGCGTCGCCTACGTGAGCGACGCCGGCACGCCTGCAATCAGCGACCCCGGCGCCGTGCTCGTCGCAGCGGCGCGCACGGCCGGCCATCGCGTCGTGCCGATCCCCGGCGCCAGCAGCACCCTGGCGGCGCTCTCGGCGGCCGGCGACTTCCACAGCAGCGGCTTTGCCTTCGTCGGCTTTCTCGCCGCCAAGGGCGTCGAGCGCGGCCGTCGCCTGGCGGAGGTCGTGCGGGCCGACGCGACGCAGGTGCTGTTCGAGGCGCCGCACCGCATCGAGTCGCTGCTCGCGGCGCTGGCCGTCGCCTGCCCGCAGCGGCCGGCAACGCTGTGCCGCGAGCTCACCAAGCAGTTCGAGACCATCGTCACGATGGCGTCAGCCGAGCTGCCGGCGTGGCTCGCAGCCGATGCCAACCGGAGCCGCGGCGAGTTCGTGGTCGTGCTGCATGCGCTCGTCGAAGAGGCGACCGATGCAGCGGCCGACGAGCACGATGCCTTGCTCGTGCCGCTGCTCGCAGCGCTGCCCTTGAAACAGGCCGTGGCGCTCGCCGCCGAGATCGGCGGGGCGCCACGGAATCTTCTTTACGCGCGCGCCCTCGCTCTCAAGGGCGCCGCGCCGACCGAAGCCGACGACGCGCCCTGATCGACTCTGGCGCGTTGCCGCCGGCCGACTTACTTCGGCGCCGTCTGCGCGTCGTGCTTCTGGGCATGGATGTTGGCGCTGGCTCGGTTGTGCATGCGATGCAGATGGCGACGCTCCGTCTTCGTCACGGTGCCGTCGGCCTTGGCATTCGCTTCGGCGCCGGCCACACGCGCCTGCTGCTTGTCGAGCCGGTTCGTCTCGCGGGCATTGAGCTGGCCAGAGGCGACGCCGGCATCGATGCGGGCTTGCTGCTTGGCTTCACGCGCGTCGATGCGCGGCGTCACCGGTGCGGTGGCTTGCGCGAAGGCGCCGAGGGAGGCGATGGCCAGCGTCACGCCGGTGGCGAGGATCTTGAGGTTGAACATGATGACTCCTTGAGTGGTTGTGAGGTCTCGGGCTGCGAGTCCCGCACACCTTGAACGACGTGGCTCCGCAAGCGCCGACCGAGAGGCCGTAAAGCTTTGTGAAACGCAGGCCGCTCCTACAATTCGGTCTTGTTTCTAGGACGCCTCTTCATGATCTCCCGCGAACCCACGATCGAACGCCTTGCCATCGCACGCGCGCTGTTGCTCGAGCCTTTCGATCTCGACGAAGCCAAGCTCGCCAACGCGCTAGGTGTCATCGCCACGCACCGCATCGACGACGCCGATCTCTACTTCCAGTACACGCGCAGCGAAGGCTGGAGCCTCGAGGAAGGCATCGTCAAGAGCGGCAGCTTCGGCATCGACCAGGGCGTGGGCGTGCGTGCCGTCGCCGGTGAGAAGACGGCCTTCGCCTACTCCGACGACATCTCCGAGGCGGCCCTGCTCGACGCCGCGCGCACGGTGCGCACCATCGCCGCCGCGGGCCAGAGTCGCAGCGTCAAGCTCGGCGGTAATCGCGGCGCCAAAGGCAAGGTGCGACCGGCGACGATGGCGGGCAGCCGCGTGCTCTACGCTCCGATGGACCCGATCGCCACGCTCGACAGCACGCAGAAGGTGGCGCTGCTCGAGAAGGTCGAGAAGCTCGCGCGTGCCAAGGATCCGCGCATCGTCCAGGTGATGGCCGGCCTGGCCGGCGAGTACGACGTGATCCTCGTCGCCCGCGCCGACGGCACGATCGCCGCCGACGTGCGGCCGCTGGTGCGGCTGTCGGTCACGGTCATCGCCGAGCAGACCATCGAGGGCGTCGTCCGCCGCGAGTCCGGGAACGGCGGCGGCGGCGGTCGCTTCGGCCTCGGTTATTTCCAGGACGACGTCATCGCCAGCTACGTCGATGCCGCCGTCAACGCGGCGTTGACCAACCTCGAATCACGCCCTGCAAAGGCCGGCATGATGAACGTCGTGCTCGGCCCGGGCTGGCCCGGCGTGCTGCTGCACGAAGCCATCGGCCACGGCCTCGAAGGCGACTTCAACCGCAAGGGCGCGAGCGCCTTCACCGGCCGCATCGGCCAGCGCGTCGCCGCCAAAGGCGTGACCGTGCTCGATGACGGCACCCTGCCCGACCGCCGCGGCTCGCTCAACGTCGACGACGAAGGCAACGTCACGCAGAAGAACGTCCTCATTGAAGACGGCATCCTCAAGGGCTACATCCAGGATTCGATGAACGCGCGGCTGATGGGCGTGGCGCCGACGGGCAACGGCCGCCGCGAGAGCTACGCCGCGGTGCCGATGCCGCGCATGACCAACACCTACATGCTGGGCGGCGACAAGACCGCGGAGGAGATCGTCGCCGGCCTGAAGCGCGGCCTCTACGCCACCAACTTCGGTGGCGGTCAGGTCGACATCACGAGCGGCAAGTTCGTGTTCTCGGCGAGCGAGGCGTTCTGGGTCGAGAACGGCAAGATCCAGTACCCGGTCAAGGGCGCCACGTTGATCGGCAATGGCCCCGACGCGCTTACCCGCGTCAGCGCGATCGGCAACGACATGCGGCTGGACACCGGCGTCGGCGTGTGCGGCAAGGAAGGCCAGAGCGTGCCGGTCGGTGTCGGCCAGCCGACTTTGCGCATCGACCGGCTGACGGTGGGCGGCACCGCCTGAAAAGCCGGTCATCCCGAGCGGAGCGAAAGTCCCCCGGCAGACGAGATCCTTCGCTGCCGCTCAGGCTGACGAGAGCTCATACCATGCGTAAGTGACGACTCTGTTGACCTTCAGCGAGATCAAGCCCCTGCCGGTAATGCTACATTGATGCCTATGAATTCGCGCGGTTGGCTCTATTCCTATTTTGCGACCCTGCCCCGACCGGCGGCCGGAGTGGCCTGCGCCCAGGAATAAGAACCAGCGCACCGAATCTCCGAAACCGCCGGGTTCCCCCTGGCGGTTTTTTTTCGTCTGCTTGTCATCGGGAGAAGAACATGTCGAACAAAAGCACCGCTGCCGCCGAAGGTGCGTATGCGCACGGCGAACGCACCAGCCGCACCGACGATCTGCGGATCGAGAACGTGACGCCGCTGCCGCCACCGGAGCACCTGATCCGCTTCTTCCCGATCGCCGGCACGCCGGTCGAGGAGCAGATCGGGGCGACCCGCGAAGCCATCCGCCGCATCATGCGTCGCGACGATGATCGCCTTCTCGTTGTCATGGGGCCATGCTCCATCCACGATCCGGTCGCCGCGGTGGCCTACGCGCGAAAGCTGAAGGCCGAACGCGACCGTTTCGCCGGCACACTCGAGATCGTCATGCGCGTCTACTTCGAGAAGCCGCGCACCACCGTGGGCTGGAAGGGCCTCATCAACGACCCGTATCTCGACGAGAGCTTTCGCATCGACGAGGGCCTGCGCATCGGCCGCCAGCTGCTGCTCGAGATCAACAAGCTCGGCATGCCGGCTGGCAGCGAGTTCCTCGACGTGATCTCGCCGCAGTATCTCGGCGACCTGATCGCGTGGGGCGCGATCGGCGCGCGCACCACCGAGAGCCAGGTGCACCGCGAGCTCGCGTCGGGCCTGTCGGCGCCGATCGGTTTCAAGAACGGCACCGACGGCAACATCAGGATCGCCATCGACGCCATCCAGGCGGCGGCACGGCCGCACCACTTCCTCTCGATCCACAAGAACGGCCAGGTCGCGATCGTGGAGACGCGCGGCAACGGCGACTGCCACGTCATCCTGCGCGGCGGCAAGACGCCGAACTACGACGCGTTGCAGGTCGCCGCAGCGTGCAGGGAGATCGAGGCGGCGAAGCTGCCGTGCACCTTGATGGTCGACTGCAGCCACGCCAACAGCAGCAAGCAGCACGCGAAGCAGATCGACGTCGCCGGTGATGTCGCACAGCAGTTGCGCGATGGCGGCCGCTGCATCTTCGGCGTCATGGTCGAGAGCCACCTCACCGCCGGCGCACAGAAGTTCAGCGCCGGCCGAGACGACCCGGCACAGCTCGTCTACGGCCAGAGCATCACCGACGCTTGCATCGGCTGGGACGATTCGGTAGCCGTGCTCGAAACGCTGAGCGCGGCCGTGGCTACGCGCCGTTAGTCGGCGGCTTCGCCGCTGTCGACCTCGGCGTCTCTGGCCAGCTTCTCGCTGCGCCAGTAGACGTCGCCGCCGCCGAGGCCGTCCAGGTTGGCGCGGTTGAGCACGCGGGCGAGCACGAACAGCAGATCGCTCAGGCGATTGAGGTACTGGCGCGGCTCGGCGCGCACCGCTTCGGTCG
>JAYTYH010000164.1:0-1884 GCA_043742485.1 Rhizobacter sp. | reverse complement strand
AAACGATGGCTACCAGGTCGCCGAGAGTCGCCGCGCCGCCGCGAACACCCCGTCGAAAGGTGGCCGCACAGGCGCGCTCGCATGGCATCGTTTCGTCGTCGCACTTGGTCTCGCCGAAGAGCGTGGAGCTATCGGAGCTCGAATTCGGGCTCATCGTCGCGTGGAACGCGTTCTCGCGGTGGGCAGTGCGCTGCATGGCTGCGGCGGGCCTGCCCGAACTGGCGATCAACGACGTGCTCGTGCTGCACCACATCTGCCACCGCGCCCGCAACAAGAAGCTCGGCGACATCTGCTTCGTGCTCAACGTCGAAGACACCCACGTCGTCGGCTACGCGCTGAAGAAGCTCGTCGCCGCCGGTCTCGCCCACGCCGACAAGTCGGGCAAGGAAGTCTTCTACAGCCCGACGCCTGCCGGCGACGCCGCCGTGGCGAAGTACCGCGAGGTGCGCGAGGCCTGCCTCATCGCCAACCTCGACACCGAGCGCAACGCCAGCATCGGCGAGAGCGCGCGCCTGCTGCGCACGATGTCGGGTCTGTACGACCAGGCCGCGCGCGCTGCCACGTCGCTCTGATCGCCGCACCGCGATGCTCGGCATCCTGATGCTCGACACCCGCTTCCCGCGCATCGCCGGCGACATCGGCCATCCAGCCACGTTTTCCTTTCCGGTGTGCCGCCGCATCGTGCGTGGCGCCTCGCCGCGCCGCGTCGTCGTCGACTGCGACGCGGCGCTGCTCGGCCCGTTCATCGACGCCGGCCGCGACCTGATCGCCGAGGGCGCGACGGCGCTGACGACGAGTTGCGGCTTCCTCGTGATGTTCCAGCGCGAGCTGCAGGAGGCGTTGCCGGTGCCGGTCTGGACATCGAGCCTGCTGCTGCTGGCCGAGCTGAATGCTGCGCTCGGTCCCGGACGGGTAACAGGCATCGTCACCGTCGATGCCGCATCGCTGACGGCCGCGCATCTCGCCGCCGCCGGCGCGCCGCTCGACACGCCGATCGAAGGCCTCGCCGCGAGCTCGGCATTCCGGCGCACGCTGCTGAACGACGAAGGCAGCCTCGACATCGGCGCCGCCCGCGCCGACACCGTCGAGGCTGCGCGCCGCCTCATCGCCCGCCGTGCCGACGTCGCCGCGGTCGTGCTCGAGTGCACGAACATGCCGCCGTACGCGACCGACGTGGCCGCCGCCACCGGGCGACCGGTGCACGACATCACGACCTTGCTCGCCGGCCGCCATGCCGTCATGCTCGGCGCCGAGGGCACTTCACGATGACCGTTTCCACCGATACGCGCTGGCAGTTCTGGATCGATCGTGGCGGCACTTTCACCGACGTCGTCGGCAAGCGCCCCGACGGTTCGCTGGCGACGCTCAAGCTGCTCTCCGACAACCCAGAGCAGTACCGCGACGCGGCCGTCGCCGGCATCCGCCGCCTGCTCGGCCTGGCCGACGGCGCGCCGGTCACGCCGCTGCTCGTCGCCTCGGTGAAGATGGGCACCACCGTCGCCACCAATGCGCTGCTCGAGCGCAAGGGCGAGCCGACGCTGCTGGTCATCACGAAGGGTTTTCGCGACGCCTTGCGGATCGCCTATCAGGACCGGCCGCGCCTGTTCGAGCGCCACATCGTGCTGCCCGAGTTGCTCTACTCGCGCGTGATCGAGGCCGACGAGCGCGTCTCTGCCGAGGGCGGGATCGTGCAGCCGCTCGACGAGACCGCGCTCGCCGCCGAGCTCGGAGCGGCGCGTGCCGCGGGCTTCGCCAGCGTCGCCATCGTCTTCATGCACGGCTGGCGCCACACCGCGCACGAACTCGCCGCCGAGCGCATCGCCCGCGCGGCGGGCTTCGCACAGATCAGCGTCTCGCACCGCGTCAGCCCGCTGATGAAGCTCG
>JAYTYH010000163.1:0-11788 GCA_043742485.1 Rhizobacter sp. | reverse complement strand
TGCGCCACGTGCAGCCCGACCTGCGCACGGCCGCTGCCGGGGCGGCCAGCGGCGGCCAGGTGCGCGTCAAGCGGCTGCAAAGCGACGCCGACATCCTCGCCTGGTTCGCGAAGCTGCAGGAATACCACGAGACCCAGCTCAGTGCCGAGGTGCTCGGCCTGCCGCAGAACCAGTGGTACGGGTACGAGAGCGAAACGAACGCCAAGGGCAAGGTCGTCAAGCGCCGCGTCGACCGCATGATCGCCACGCGCGAGGTCTCGCTGCTGACCGCCGAGCCGGGCGCGAAGCGGCTCGATCTGCCGCAGCTCGCGGGCGGCGACCCGCGGCCGTTCGAGGTCGTCGGCATCCCGCTCGCGGAGCCGGGCTATCACGTCGTCGAGATCGAGTCGCTGCGGCTCGGCCAGTCGCTGCTCGACAAGCGGGCGTCGATGTTCGTGCGCACCGGCGTGCTCGTCACCAACCTCGGCGTGCACTTCAAGCTGGGCCGTGAGGACAGCGTCGTCTGGGTGACCTCGCTCGATCGCGGCAAGCCGGTCGAGGCCGCCGAGGTCGCCGTCAACGACTGCCGCGGCAAGCCGCTCTGGACCGGCCGCACCGACGCGAAAGGCCTCGCCGTCGTTGCGCGCGCACTCGACCCAGTGTTCACCGACTGCGCCGCCGAGAACGGCTACTTCGTCACCGCGCGCAAGGCCGACGCGAAGGGCGGCGCGACCGACGTCGCCTTCGTCTTCAGCAGCTGGCAGAAGGGCATCGAGCCGTGGCGCTTCAACGTGCCGACGGGCCGTGGCGCCGAGGCCGACCTGCGCGCCTCGACGGTCTTCGACCGCACGTTGTTCCGCGCCGGCGAGACGGTCTCGATGAAGCACTTCGTCCGCATCGAGACCTCGACCGGGCTGGCCGCCGTGCCGCCCGACCGGCTGCCGACGCGCGTCAAGATCGTGCATCAGGGCAGCGGCCAGGAGGTCATTTTCCCGCTGCAATGGAACGGCCGCGGCCGCAACGCGCTGACAACGTGGAACATCCCGCCGGCGGCCAGGCTCGGCGTCTACGACGTGACGCTCGAGCGCGAAGTGCCGGGCCAGCCCGCCGCCAACGCCTCGGGCGACGAGGAGAACCCGCGCCAGCGCAGCTGGCAGAGCGGCAGCTTTCGCGTCGAGGAGTTCCGGCTGCCGCTCGTCGATGCCAAGGTCTCCGGCCCGAAGGGCGTGTCGGTGGCGCCGGCCAGCGTCGCCGTCGGTGTGCAGATGAGCTACTTCTCGGGCGGCGCGATGGCGGCCGCGCCGCTGCGCGCCTCGGCGTTGCTGAAGGCACGCACGCCGTCGTTCGCCGGCTACGACGAGTTCTCGTTCGAACCGCCGCGCGACCCGAAAAAGGCTGAGCAGCAGAACGACGGCGAGGACAGCGAGCGCGACGACAGCGCGCAGGCCGGCAAGCTCGTCGCCGACAAGCTGCCGCTCGTGACCGACCGCGCCGGCGCCGCCAGCTTCACGATCAAGGACCTGCCGCCGCTGACGCGGCCGAGCCAGATCGATGCCGAGGTCACCTTCAACGACCCCAACGGCGAGACGCAGACGGTGGCGACGCGCATCGATCTCTGGCCGAGCGCGGTGGTGCTGGGCGTCAAGGCCGGCTCGTGGGCGAGCAGCCGCGGCAAGGCGAAGTTCACCGTGCTCGCGCTCGACACCGCGGGCAAGCCGCTCAAGGGCCAGAGCGTGGCCGTCTCCGGCCGCGTCGCCCAGGTCATCAGCACCCGCAAGCGGATGGTCGGCGGCTTCTACGCCTACGACAACCGCACCGACGTGAAGGAGCTCGGCAGCCTCTGCTCGGGCAGCACCGACGACCGCGGCCTGCTGCTCTGCGAAGCCACGCTCGAGACGGCGGGCCAGGTCGAGATCGTCGCTTCGGCGAAGGATGCGCAAGGCCACGCCGTGCAGGCGGCGGCGAGCGTGTGGATCACCAGGCAGGGCGAGCTCTGGTTCGCCCAGGACAACGACGACCGCATCGACATCCTGCCCGAGAAGAAGCGCTACGAGCCGGGCGAGACGGCGCGGCTGCAGGTGCGCATGCCTTTTCGCGAAGCGACGGCGCTGGTGGCGGTGGAACGCGAGGGCGTGATCGCGACCCAGGTCGTGACGCTGCGCGGCGACGACCCGACCGTGGAGCTGAAGATCGAGCCGACCTGGGGGCCGAACGTGTATGTCAGCGTGCTAGCGCTGCGCGGCCGCATCCGCGAGACGCCGTGGTATTCGTTCTTCACCTGGGGCTGGAAGGAGCCGGGCGCGTGGTGGCGCAGCTTCTGGTACGACGGCAAGGCGTACCAGGCGCCGACGGCATTGGTCGACCTCGCCAAGCCGGCCTTCAAGCTCGGCGTCGCAGCGCTGCGCGTCGGCACCGCGGCGCACGAGCTGCAGGTCACGGTCACCGCAGACAAGCCGCAATACCTGATCCGCCAGAAGGCGATCGCGAAGGTCAGGGTGATGCAGAACGGCAAGCCGATGGCCGGCGCCGAAGTGGCGTTCGCCGCCGTCGACGAAGGCCTGCTCGCCCTGCGCGCAAACGACTCGTGGGCGTTGCTCGAGGCGATGCTGCAGCAGCGCGCCTGGGGCGTCGAGACGAGCACCGCGCAGAGCGAGATCATCGGCCGCCGGCACTACGGTCGCAAGGCGGTCGCGGCCGGTGGCGGCGGTGGCCGCGGCTCGGCGCGCGAGCTGTTCGACACGCTGCTCGTCTGGAAGCCGAACGTCGCCCTCGACGCGAATGGTGAGGCGACCATCGAGGTGCCGCTCAACGATTCGCTGACGAGCTTCAGGCTGGTCGCCATCGCCGATGCCGACGTCCAGAAGTTCGGCACCGGCAGCACCAGCGTGCGCGTCACGCAGGACCTGCAGGTGCTCGCCGGCCTGCCGCCGCTGGTCCGCGACGGTGACCGCTTCTCGGCCATGCTGACCGTGCGCAACACGACGGCGCGCGAGATGAAGGTGCGTGCCGCGCTGCAAGGCACCGCCGCGCTGCCCGGCAAGGCCGCCGGCGAGATCGTGCGCGTCCCGATCGCACTGGCGGCGCAGGACGTGACCGTCGCGGCCGGCTCGGCGAAGGAAGTCGTCTGGCCGGTGACGGCGCCCGCGGCTGCCTTCAGCATCGCCTGGGAAGCCGCAGCCGAAGAAACAGGCGGCGCCAAGGATGCGGCCACCGACCGCATCAAGGTGACGCAGCTCGTCGCCGCGGCGGTGCCCGTGCGCGTGCTGCAGGCGACGCTGGTGCAGCTCGACGGGCCGTTCACGCTGCCCGTCGCGGCACCGGCCGACGCGTTGGCCGCTGCGCCGCTTGCCGGCGCGGCCTCGGATCCCGGTGTCAAGCGCGGCGGCCTGAACGTCGCCGTGCAGCCCAAGCTCACCGGCGCCCTGCCCGGCATGCGCCGCTACTTCGAGACCTACCCGTTCATCTGCCTCGAGCAGAAGGCCTCGAAGGCGGTCGGCCTGAAAGACGCGAAGCTCTGGGCCACGGTGGCGAACACCTTGCCCACCTATCTCGACAGCGACGGCCTCGCCAGCTACTTTCCGCCGCGCGCCGAGGACGGCCCGCGCGGCAGCGACCGCCTGACCGCCTATGTGCTTTCGGCCACGCACGAAGCCGGCTTCGCGCTACCTGCGCCGGCGCAGGGCGCGATGCTCGACGGCCTCGTCGCCTTCGTCGAGGGCCGCATCGAGCGCAAGTTCTGGTCGCCGCGCCCCGACCTCGACGTCCGCAAGCTCGCCGCCATCGAGGCGCTGTCGCGCTATGGCCGGGCCCAGGCGAAGATGCTCGGCTCGATCAACGTCGTGCCCAACACCTGGCCCACCGCCGCGGTGATCGACTGGCTCAACATATTGAAGCGTGTCGACGGCGTGCCCGACATGGCCAGGCGCCTCGAGGAGGCGAACCAGATCCTGCGCGGTCGCCTCACCTACGCCGGCACGACGCTGAAGTTCAGTACCGAGGAGAGCGACTTCTGGTGGTGGCTGATGGACAGCGCCGACGCCAACGCGGCCCGCCTCATCCTCGCCGTGATCGACGATCCGGCCTGGAAGGACGACCTGCCGAAGATGGTCGTGGGCTCCTTGTCGCGGCAGCGCCGCGGCGCCTGGCTCACGACCACCGCCAACCTCTGGGGCTCGCTCGCGCTCGACAAGTTCGCGGCGAAGTTCGAGTCGGTGAAGGTGGCCGGCCGGACGCTGGCCTCGACCGGAGGCACCGCTCCGAACCAGACCGTGGTCGACTGGAGCCGACAGCCCGAGGGCAGCGCCCTCCAGCTCGCGTGGCCGGTGGAAGCGAGCACGCTCAACGTCGCGCAGGAAGGCGCCGGCAAGCCCTGGCTCACGGTGCAGAGCCTCGCCGCCATTGCGCTGAAGGCGCCGCTGCGCGCCGGCTACAGCGTCGTGCGCAGCGTCACCTCCGTCGAGCAGAAGGACAAGAGCCGGTGGTCGCGCGGCGACGTCATGAAGGTGCGGCTCGAGATCGATGCCCAGAGCGACATGACGTGGGTGGTGGTCAGCGACCCGGTGCCCGGCGGCGCCACCCTCCTCGGCTCCGGGCTCGGCCGGGACAGCCAGATCGCGACGCGGACCGAGAAGCGCGAAGGCGCCGCCTGGCCGGCGTTCGAGGAGCGCAGCTTCGAGGCCTTCCGCAGCTACTACGAAGTCCTGCCGCGCGGCAAGCACGTCGTCGAATACACGGTGCGCCTCAACAACCCGGGCAGCTTCGCGCTGCCGCCGACCCGCGTCGAGGCGATGTATGCGCCCGAGAGCTTCGGCGAGGCGCCGAACGCGGCGGTCGAGGTAGCGCCGTGATCCGTTTCCAGGGAGATTTTGAGAAGGTTACTCAGTCTTCGAAGAGGCTGCCGAGGAAGGTGAGCATGAAGTACGCGATCAAGATCAGGCCCATCGGCGACCTGAAGGCCAACGACCTCCGGCGTGTTCGTGGTCGTCGTCGCGGATGGCCGGCGCGACATGGAGGCGTTTCTGACGCGGCGTCTGCTGCAACCATGAGCGCTCGCGTTTTCATGACGGCGGTGGCGTCGGTGATCGCTGTCGGCTGCGTCGCGGCCATCGCCTCGCCGGCCCAGGCCCTGCCATCCTTCTCCGAAGTCAAGGCGGTGCATCGCCCTTCGGACCTGACGCTGCTCGACCGCCACGGCACGCCGATCCAGACGGTGCGCGTCGACAAGGCGGTGCGACGGCTGGCGTGGGTGGCGCTCGGCGAGATGTCGCCGGGCTTGCTGACGGCGATCGTGCTGAGCGAGGACCGCAGCTTCTGGGAGCACGGCGGCATCGACTGGCAGGCGGCGGCGAAGAGCGCCTGGGCCAACTTGTGGAACACGAAGACGCGTGGCGCCTCGACGCTGACGATGCAGCTCGCCGGCCTCGTCGACGACGGCCTCGCGCGGCCGGCGGGCGGCCGCAGCGTCGTGCAGAAGGTCGGCCAGGCGATCACCGCACGGCGGCTCGAGTCGCAGTGGAAGAAGAGCGAGATCCTCGAGGCCTATCTCAACGAGGTGCCGTTCCGCGGCGAGATCGTCGGCATCGATGCGCTGGCGCAGACCCTGTTCGCCAAGCACGCCAGCGGCCTCGACGCGCAAGAGGCGGCCGTTGCCGCATCGCTCGTGCGCAGCCCGAACGCGAAGGTCGCGGCCGTCGTCCAGCGCGCCTGCGGCGTGCTCGTGCTGCAAAAGCTCTCGTGCACGGGAGTCGCCGGCCTGACCACAGCCGCGCTGGCGCGGCGCGGCGCCATGCCGCTCGGCGAGCAGCTCGCGCCGCACTTCGCGCGCGGCGCCCTCGACCCGGCCGGGGCCGCGCAGCAGCCGAGCACGCTCGACGCGCGGCTGCAGCGCTTCGCGACGCTCGAGCTGCGCCGCCAGCTCGCCGAGCTGAACGGCCGCAACGTGGAAGACGGCGCCGTCGTCGTGCTCGACAACGCATCGGGCGAGGTGCTGGCGTGGGTCGGCTCCAGCGGCGATCTTTCGGGCGCCGCGCAGGTCGACGGCGTGCTGGCGCGGCGCCAGCCCGGCTCCACGCTGAAGCCCTTCGTCTACGAGCTCGCGTTCGAGAAACGCCTCATCACGCCGGCGACGCTGATCGACGATTCGCCGGCGCAGATCGCGACCAGCTCCGGCCTCTACCTGCCGCAGAACTACGACCACGAATGGAAGGGCTTCGTCAGCGCCCGCACCGCGCTCGGTGCCAGCCTCAACGTTCCGGCGGTGCGCGTCGGCGCCATGCTCGGTGCCGACGCGCTGCTCACGCGCCTCAATGCGCTCGGCTTCGCGCTGCCGCAAAGCGCCGGCTGGTACGGCGCCTCGCTCGCGCTCGGCAGCGCCGACGTCACCCTGCTCGGCCTCACCAATGCCTACCGCACACTGGCCAACGGCGGCCTCTATTCGGCGCCGGTGCAGCGGCCCGGCGCGGCGCCGACATCACGGCGCGTGATGCCGGCCGCGGCCGCCTATCTCGCTGTCGACATCCTGGCCGACAACAATGCCCGCATCCGCACCTTCGGACCGGCGAGCGCGCTGGCGACGCGCGGCTTCGCGGCGGTGAAGACGGGCACCAGCAAGGACATGCGCGACAACTGGTGCGTCGGCTTCACCGACCGCTACACCGTCGGCGTCTGGGTCGGCAATGCCAGCGGCGAGGCGATGCACAGCGTCAGCGGCATCAGCGGCGCGGCGCCGGTGTGGCACGCGGTCGTGGCGCGGCTGCACGAAGGCGCGGTCTCTAAGGCGCCGGTGGCACCGGCCGGCGTCGTCGCGCAGCGCATCGCCTTCGATTCGAAGCGCGAGCCGGAGCGGCCGGAGTTGTTCCTGGCCGGCACCGAGGGCGCCGTGATGCGGGCCACCGCCGAGGTCGCGGGCGCGCAGCACTTCGGCATCACCAGCCCGCGCGACGGCAGCATCTTCGCCATCGATCCCGACATGCCGCCACTGGCGCAACGCATCACCTTCGAGGGCGAGCGCGGCACCTGGCAGCTCGACGGCCGGCCGCTCGGCAGCGGCGAGCGGCTGCGCTGGGCGCCGTGGCCGGGCGTGCATCGGCTGGCCTTGGTGGGCGCGGCCGGGCAGACGTTGCAGACCGTGAGCTTCGAGGTCCGCGGCGCGGGGCTGAAGGCGGGCGCGAAGCCGGGCAAGAAGGCGCGGTAAATAAGACGCCGCCGTAGACTGGCGAGCTTTATTGCTCGAGCGAGCCCTGCATGTCGAATCGATCGCTTTCTGCCGCCGGCCTCGCACTCGCTCTCGGGCTCTTCGCCGGCCTCGCTTCGGCGCAGCCGACGCCGGCAGCGTCGACGGCGCAAGCCGGCCTGCCAACCGGCATGAGCGAAGTCACGCAGGTCGAAGGCATCACCGAATACCGACTCGCCAACGGCCTGCAGCTGCTGCTGGTGCCCGACGACTCGAAGCCGACGACGACCGTCAACGTGACCTATCGGGTCGGCTCGCGGCACGAGGGCTATGGCGAGACCGGCATGGCCCACCTGCTCGAGCACATGCTGTTCAAGGGCACGCCGACGACACCGAAGGTCTGGCCCGAATTCGCGAAGCGCGGCCTGCGCGCCAACGGCTCGACCTGGGTCGACCGCACCAACTACTTCGCCTCGTTCGCGGCCAACGACGACAACCTGCGCTGGTACCTGAGCTGGCAGGCCGATGCGATGGTCCACAGCAACGTGGCCCGCGCCGATCTCGACACCGAGATGACGGTCGTGCGCAACGAGATGGAGCGAAACGAGAACGACCCGAGCCGCGTCCTGCACCAGGAGATCCTGGGCGCGATGTACCAGTGGCACAACTATGGCAAGGACACGATCGGCGCCCGCTCGGACGTCGAGAACGTCGACATCGCCCATCTGCAGGCCTTCTACCGGACGTACTATCAGCCCGACAACGCCACCCTCACGATCTCGGGCCGTTTCGATCCGGTGCGCGTGCGCGGCTGGGTCAACGAGTCCTTCGGCGCGGTCCCGAAGCCGAGCCGCGTGCTGGCGCCGACCTACACGCTCGACCCGACCCAGGACGGTGAACGCAGCGTCACCGTGCGCCGTGCCGGCGGCTCGCCGCGGCTGATGCTCGGCTTCCACGTGATGCCCGGCGCCGCCCCCGACTTTGCCGCCGTCGACCTGCTCACCCAGGTCATGGCCGACAGCCCCGGCGGCCGCTTGCACAAACGCCTGGTCGCGCGCCAGCTGGCCTCGAGCACGTGGGCCGAAGCGTGGGATCTGGCCGAGCCCGGCGTGACCTTCTTCGGCGTCGAACTGGCGCCCGGCCAGAGCGTCGACCGCGCCCGCGACGAGCTGATCGCCACGGTCGCCTCGCTCGTCAGCGAGCCGGTCACGGCCGAGGAGCTCGAGCGTGCGCGCACGCAGTGGCTCAACGCCTGGGACAAGAACTTCGACGACCCGGAGAAGGTCGGCGTGCAGATCTCGGGCGCCATCGCGCAGGGCGACTGGCGGCTCTATTTCCTGGCCCGCGACCACGTCCGCAACGTCACGCTGGCCGACATCCGCCGCGTCGCCGGCGTGTGGCTGGTGCGCGACAACCGCACCCTCGCCACTTATCTGCCGACGGCGCAGACCGAGCGCGCACCGGCGCCGGCGCGCGTCGACGTCGCGGCCCTCGTCAAGGGCTACAAGGGCGACCCGAACGTGGCCCAGGCCGAGGCCTTCGACGTGACGCCGGCCAACCTCGACGCCCGCACTCAGGACGTCACGCTCGACAGCGGCCTGCGCGTGGCGTTGCTGCCGAAGGGCGCGCGCGGCCAGACCGTGCAGGCGCGGCTGCGGCTGCATTACGGCAGCGCCGAGACGCTGAAGAACCAGGAGGCGGTGGCGAGCTTCGTCGCTGCGCTGATCGACAAGGGCGGCGCCGGCATGAGCCGCCAGCAGATCGCCGACGAGTTCGATCGCCTGCAGGCCGACGTGAGCTTCGGCGCCAGCGGCCAGACCGTCTTCGCCTCCATCACGACCAGGCGCGAGCGGCTGCCAGCGGTGATCGCGCTGGTCGGCAAGCTGCTGCGCGAGCCGGCCTTCGCCGCGGCGCCGCTCGAGGAGCTGCGGCAGCGCTCGCTGACCGTGATCGAGGGCCTGCGCAAGGAGCCCGATGCCGTGATCGGCAATCTCGTCAGCCGTTACGGCAACCCCTATCCGCGTGGCGACCTGCGTTACTCACCGACCTTCGAAGAGAGCGAGCAGGACGTGCGCGCCGTGACGCTGGCGCAGCTCGCCGACTTTCATCGCCGCTTCTACAGCGCGGCAAGCGGCGAGTTCGCGGCCGTGGGCGACATGGATGCGGCTGCGGTGCGCCAGGCCCTGGCCTTGGCCTTCGGCAGTTGGCGCCAGCCGACCGCGGGCCAACTGGCCTACGTGCGGGCGCCGCGACCGTTGCAGGCGATCGCGCCGGCCCGCTTCTTCGAGCGCACGCCCGACAAGCAGAACGCCAACCTGTTCGCCGCTCTGGCGATGCCGATCAACGACAGCGCTGCCGACTATCCGGCGTTGCTGATGGCCAACCAGCTATTCGGCAGCGGTGGCTCGTCGCGTCTGTGGAAGCGCATCCGCGAAGGCGAAGGCCTCAGCTACAGCGTCGGCTCGGGCATCGCCTTCAGTCCGTTCGAGGCGAACTCCACGTTTGCCGTACGTGCCATCTTCGCGCCGCAGAATCAGCCGCGCGTCGAGACGGCGCTGCGCGAAGAGCTGATGCGTTCCCTGCGCGACGGCTTCACCGCCAGCGAGCTCGATCAGGCACGCAGCGGCTTCCTTAGCGCCCGGCGCCTGTCGCGCGCGCAGGACGGCGGCGTCGCGTCGGCGCTGGCGCTCAACCTCGAGCTGAAACGCCGCTTCGCCTGGTCGCAGCAGGTCGACGATGCCCTGCAGGCACTGACGATCGATCAGGTCAATGCGGCCTGGCGCAAGTACGTCGATGCCGATCGCCTCGTGCTCGGCTGGGGCGGCGACTTCAAGGCGGGACCGTAGCGACCCGGTTCGGGCGCGGCTCGAGGCTTCAGCGGCGCTTGAACATGGCTTCCATGGCGGCGTCGATGACGAGGCCGCAGACGCTGTAGATCAGCGAGCCGATCAGCGCCGCGCCGAAGCCGGCGACGCGAAAGCCGTCGAGCAGCGACGCTGCGAAATAGAACATCAGCGCGTTGATGACGAACAGGAAGAGGCCGAGCGTGAGCAGCGTCACCGGCAACGTCAGCAGCACGAGAACCGGCCGGAGCAGGGTATTGAGCAGTCCGAGCACGAGCGCTGCGATCATGGCCGAGCCGAAGCTCAGAACCTGCACGCCGGGATAGATCTGGGCGACGAGCAGAAGAGCGGCGGCGAGAAGCAGCCAGCGGACGATGATTTTCATGGCCGAAGAATAGCGGCAGCGTCTATGCTGAAGAGTTAACGCGAATCGTTCGTATTGAGACGGCTACAGTCCCGACGCCGCAAACGCCGATGAATCCCGCTGCCCCTTCTCGGTGGGCGAAGGCGATCTCGCGGTGGTCGGGCTCGCCGGCACGCATCACGACCCGCTTCGGCTCTGGGCCGATGTCTTAAAGGAAGACTCACGAAAACCAGCACACGACACACGCTCGCTTCGATCTTCTTCATCGCTTCGCTCGGCTTGCCAGCGATCGCCTCAGCTCAGCACGCCGAGAAGTGCGAAGAGATTCCGAAGGCGCAACGGAAGCCGCAGGCCGAGCTGGAAAGAAAGCTCACCATCCAGGGCTGGAAGATCAGCCACGTCAAGATCACCAACGGCTGCTACGAGGTCTACGGCCGCGACGAGAAGAACGGCAAGGTCGAGGCCTTCTTTCACCCGAAGACCTTCGAGGTCGTGACGGCGTCGAAGTGACCCGCGGGTGACGCGCGTCTGGGACCAGCCGGTCCGCGTCTTGCACTGGGCGCTGGCGGCAAGCGTCGTCGCCGGCTGGGTCACGACCGAGGCCTTCGTGCACTGGCATCGGCCGGTCGGTTATGCGGCGCTGGCGATCGTGGTCGCGCGGTTGATCTGGAGCAGCTTCGGCAATTGGCACGCGCGTTTCGGCTCGTTCCTGCGTTCGCCGCTCGCGACATGGCGCTATGCATCGCTCGCCTTGCGCGGCTGCGAGCCGCGCTACGTCGGCCACAACCCGCTCGGTGCCTGCATGGTCGTGGCGCTGATCGTGTGCGTGGCGGCGCTCGCGCTCACCGGCTGGCTCTACACGACCGACCGCTTCTGGGGCAGCGAGACCGTCGAGCGTTTTCATCTCGTCTTCGCGTGGGCGATCGCCGGCCTCGCGGTGCTGCATGTCGCCGGTGTCGTCTTCGCCAGCGTGCGTCATCGCGAGAATTTGGTGGCGTCGATGGCGCATGGCCGCAAGCGTGATGCGAGCGGCAGCGACACCGACTGACGCGCGGCAACGACAAAAGCTCGCTTTCGCTCTGAAGAATGCGTGTCCGCCGAGTGAAAACAACTTCTCTTACCCCTATACAGGCAGTAGTATTCGCTCCGCACGGAAGTACGGAGAAATGAGAGTTCATGCGGCTCTCGCCCGCTCCCGCGCACATCAACCAATCACTTGATGGAGAGAATCAAAATGGCAACTGCGAAAAAAGCTGCGAAGAAAGCGGCCCCTGCGAAGAAGGCCCCGGCCAAGAAGTCGGCGGTACCTGCGAAGAAGGCGGCTCCGGCCAAGAAAGCGGCTGCGAAGAAGGCTCCGGCCAAGAAGCGCACTCCGAACGCCGCCTTCATGAAGGCGATGACACCGAGCCCCGCGCTCGCTGCCATCATCGG
>JAYTYH010000162.1:0-6150 GCA_043742485.1 Rhizobacter sp. | reverse complement strand
CGCGCCGTCGCCGACGATCACCAGGCAGCGCAGTCGATCGGCATCCCGCTCGACCGCATCTGGGTCATCGTCTGGTCGGTGGCGGGTGTCGTGGCGCTGGTGGCAGGCATCATCTGGGGCTCCAAGCTAGGCGTCCAGTTCTCGCTCTCGCTGGTCGCCCTCAAGGCGCTGCCCGTGGTCATCCTCGGTGGCCTGACGTCGATCCCCGGCGCCATCATCGGCGGCCTGCTCATCGGCGTCGGCGAGAAACTCTCCGAGATCTATATCGGTCCGTACCTCGGCGGCGGCATCGAGATCTGGTTCGCCTACGTCCTGGCGCTGCTCTTTCTTCTCGTGAGACCACAAGGCCTCTTCGGCGAGAAGATCATCGACCGGGTCTGACCATGCTCTATCGAGAGAACGGCCAGTTCAAGACGAGCTATCGCGCCGACCAGCAGATCTTCCCGATCCTGCAGGACCGGATCGCCATCGGCGTGCTGTTCGCGTTCGCATTGGTGGCCGTGCCGCTGCTCGCCGACGACTACTTCTTCCAGGCCATCCTGATCCCGTTCCTGATCCTCTCGCTGGCCGCCCTCGGCCTCAACATCCTGGTTGGCTACTGCGGCCAGATCTCGCTGGGCACCGGCGCCTTCATGGCCGTCGGCGCGTACGCGGCCTACAACTTCATGGTCCGCATCGACGGCATGCCACTGATCGTGGCGATCCTGCTCGGCGGCTGCATGGCGACGGTGGTGGGCGTGCTGTTCGGCATCCCTTCACTGCGGATCAAGGGCCTCTATCTCGCCGTCGCCACTCTCGCCGCGCAGTTCTTCCTCGACTGGTCTTTCCTGCGCATTCCGTACCTCACGAACAACTCGAGCTCGGGCTCGGTGAGCGTGGCCAGCCTTTCGGTATTCGGTCTCTCGATCGAGTCGCCGGCGCGCAAATACCTGTTCTGCCTCGGCTTCGTGGCAGTGTTCGCGCTGGTCGCCAAGAACCTGGTGCGCGGCCACATCGGCCGCGAGTGGATGGCGATCCGCGACATGGACGTCGCCGCTGCCGTCATCGGCATCCGGCCGGTCTACGCCAAGCTCACCGCCTTTGCCGTGAGCTCGTTCATCGTCGGCATCGCCGGGGCGCTCTGGGGCTTCGTGTACCTCGGCTCATGGGAACCGGCTGCGTTCTCGATCGACCGCTCGTTCCAGCTCCTCTTCATGGTGATCATTGGCGGCCTCGGCTCGATCATGGGCAGCTTCTTCGGCGCCGGCTTCATCGTGCTGCTGCCGCTGCTGCTGAACCAGGTGCCGCGCTGGTTCGGCATGCCGATCTCGGTGGTCACGGCCTCGCACCTCGAGTTCATGATCTTCGGCTCGCTGATCGTCTTCTTTCTCATCGTCGAGCCACACGGGCTGGCCCGGCTCTGGTCGACGGGCAAGGAAAAGCTGCGGCTGTGGCCTTTCCCTCATTGACAGTCCCGATTGCTTCGAGCCGCGTTTCGCGTTGAACTCGCACCACGCTTCATCCACGCACCGTCGAGTGCTTCATTCCACCTCCCGGAGGCAGACATGATCCTGAAGAACCCCCTTGGCATCGCCCGAGCATTGACCATCGCCGCAACTTCGTTGGCTGCGCTCGCGAGCACACCGCCGGCCCTGGCGCAGGCCAAGGAACAGTTCGTGCCGCTGCTCGTCTACCGCACGGGCGCCTACGCGCCGAACGGCACGCCATGGGCGAACGGCAAGCAGGACTATCTGAAGATGATCAACGCCCGCGACGGCGGGGTCAACGGCGTCAAGCTGACGTTCGAGGAATGCGAATATGGCTACGACACGGCGCGCGGCGTCGAGTGCTACGAGCGGCTGAAGAGCCACGCCAACATGTCGTACTTCGAGCCGCAGTCGACCGGCGTCACCTTCGCCCTCACCGACAAGGCGCCGAACGACAAGATGCCGCTGCTCACTGTCGGTTACGGCCTGTCGGCGGCACAGGACGGCTTCGCCTTCAAGTGGAACTTCCCGATCATGGGCAGCTACTGGACCGGAGCCGACATCATCATTCAGGCCATCGCCAAGAAGGAAGGTGGCTTCGACAAGCTCAAGGGCAAGAAGATCGCTCTCGTCTACCACGACTCGCCGTTCGGCAAGGAGCCGATTCCGCTGATCCAGGAGCGCGCCAAGCTGAACGGCTTCGAGCTGCAGCTGATCCCCGTCACCGCGCCCGGCGTCGAGCAGAAGGCAGCCTGGCTGCAGGTGCGCCAGAGCCGGCCCGACTACGTGATGCTGTGGGGCTGGGGCATCATGAATTCGACGGCGTTGAAGGAGGCCCAGGCCACGGGCTACCCGCGCGAGAAGATGTACGGCGTGTGGTGGGCCGGTGCCGAGCCCGACGTGAAGGACGTCGGTGAAGGCGCCAAGGGCTACAACGCGCTGGCGCTGAACCCGTCGGGCCAGTCGCCCAAGGTGATCCAGGACATCCTCAAGCTCGTCCACGACAAGGGCCAGGGAACGGGGCCGCGCCAGGAAGTGGGCTCGGTGCTGTACACCCGCGGCGTGCTGATCCAGATGCTCGGCGTCGAGGCGATCCGCCGCGCCCAGGAGCGCTACGGCAAGGGCAAGACGATGACTCCCGAGCAGGTGCGTTGGGGCTTCGAGAACCTGGCCCTCGACCAGAAGCGGCTCGACGCTCTCGGCTTCGCCGGCGTGCTGCGCCCGATCTCGACCTCGTGCGCCGACCACATGGGCTCGACCTGGGCCCGCATCCAGACGTGGGACGGTTCCAAGTGGGGCATGACGTCCGACTTCATGCAGGCCGACGAGCAGATCATCAAGCCGATGGTCAAGGTGGCCGCCGACAAGTACGTGTCGGACAAGAAGTTGACCCGGCGGACCTCGGCGGATTGCCAGACGTGAGTGGCGCCCTCCTCGATGTCAATGGCATCGAGGTCATTTACAACCACGTCATCCTGGTGTTGAAGGGGGTGTCGCTGCAGGTGCCCGAGGGCAAGATCGTGGCCCTCATGGGCGGCATCGGCGCCGGCAAGACGACGACGCTGCGGGCGGTGAGCAACCTGCTCGCCGGCGAGCGCGGCACCGTGACCAAGGGCTCGATCGAGCTGCGTGGCGAGCGCATCGAGCGCCTGACGACGGCGCAGATGGTCGACCGCGGCGTCGTGCAGGTGATGGAAGGCCGGCGCTGCTTCGCTCACCTGACGATCGAAGAAAACCTGCTCGCCGGCGCCTACTCCCGGCGCGACGGTGCCGCCGCCATCGCGACCACGCTCGAGAAGGTCTACCGCTACTTCCCACGCCTGAAGGAGCGCCGTACCTCGCAGGCAGCGTACACGTCGGGCGGCGAGCAGCAGATGTGCGCCATCGGCCGCGCCCTCATGGCCAGCCCGAAAATGGTGCTGCTCGACGAGCCGTCGATGGGGTTGGCGCCGCAGATCGTCGAGGAGGTCTTCGAGATCGTGCGCGACCTCAACCAGAAAGAAGGCGTGACCTTCCTTCTGGCCGAACAGAACACGCACATGGCGCTGCGCTACGCCGACACCGGCTACATCCTCGAGAGCGGCCGCATCGTGATGGACGGTGCCGCGGCGATGCTGCGCGAGAACGAAGACGTGCGCGAGTTCTACCTCGGCACCGGCAGCGCCGCCACCGGCGCCGAGCGCAAGAGCTACCGCGACGTCAAGAGTTACAAGCGCCGCAAGCGCTGGCTCGCCTGAACACCACCGCGATGGCCCGCGCCGACGCCGCTGCCTTGCAAGCGCTGCTGCCCCTGCTGCGGCAACTGCGCGAGATCAAGGGATTGAAGGAAACCCAGCCCGGCATCTTCCATGCTCGGCGCGACGCCTTCATCCATTTCCACGACGAAGGCGGCGTGTTGCACGCCGACCTGAAAAGGGCCGGCGGTTCGGGCTTCGACCGCTACCCGCTGGCGACGCCGGCCGAGCAGCGCAAGCTCGTCGAAGACGCCAGGCTGCGGGCGCGCCGGCTCGACGACGAATGACGCAGAGCCAGACCATGAGCGGGCGGCCTTGAACGATTTCTACGACGCCCTCGAGACCCGCGCCCCGGCCGAACGCGAAGCGGCGCTCATGGCGGCCCTCGCGCAGCAGATCGGCCACGCCAGGGCGAATGCTCCGGCGTTTGCCGTGTCACTCGCCGCCGTCGATGCGCGAAGCATCGACTCGCGTGCCGCTTTGGCAAAGCTGCCCGTCGTCCGCAAGCATGAACTGCTCGAGCGGCAACGGGCTGCGGATGCCGTCGATGTCTTCGGAGGCTTCTCCGCGTTGCGCTGGGGCGCCGCGCGGCCAGCGCGTGCACGGGCCCTCAAGGTGTTCGCCTCGCCCGGGCCTCTCTACGAGCCCGAAGGCGCCCGACCCGACTACTGGCGCATGGCGCGTGCATTGTTCGCGGCCGGCTTTCGCGCCGGCGACCTCGTCCACAACAGCTTCAGCTATCACTTCACCCCGGCCGGCTCGATGATGGAAAGCAGCGCCCAGGCGCTCGGCTGCACGGTCTTTCCCGCCGGCATCGGCCAGACCGAGCAGCAGGTCCAGGCCATGACCCATCTCCGCCCCGACGCTTATGTCGGCACGCCGAGCTTCCTGAAGCTGCTGCTCGACAAGGCCGATGCGATCGGCATCGCCCTGCCTTCGCTGACGAAGGCGTCGGTCGGCGGCGAGGCGTTTCCAGCGATGCTGCGCGACTGGCTCCACAGCCGCGGCATCGAGGCGTTCCAGAGCTACGGCACCGCCGATCTCGGCCTCGTCGCTTACGAGACGTCGGCCCGCGAAGGTCTGGTGCTCGACGAATCGGTGATCGTCGAGATCGTGCGACCCGGCACCGGCGAAACGGTGCCCGACGGCGACGTCGGCGAGGTCGTGGTGACGACGCTCAACCCCGACTACCCGCTCATCCGCTTCGGCACCGGCGATCTTTCGGCGGTGCTGCCCGGGCCCTGCCCGACCGGCCGCACCAACCAGCGCATCCGCGGCTGGCTCGGCCGCGCCGATCAGTCGGCCAAGGTGCGCGGTATGTTCGTGCACCCTTCGCAGGTGGCCGAGATCACGCGCCGCCATCCCGAGTTCGGCCGGACCCGCCTCGTCGTCGAGGGCGAGCTCGCAGGCGACCGCATGACGTTGCACGCCGAGGTGGCCGGCAGCCGCGAAGGCCTGGCCGAGCGCGCGGCGCAGTCGATTCGCGACATCACCAAGCTGCGCGGAGGGGTCGTGCTGTGCGCACCTTCGACGTTGCCGAACGACGGCAAGGTCATCGACGACCGTCGGCCGCACAACTGATTCGTTCCTTTCGCCGCGTCAGTGGTTGCCACGTTGGCGGCGACGCTGTCGCGTGACCACAATCCCGCGATCCCCGGAACTCTGAGAAACCAGCCCATGAACACGCGCCTGACTCGCCGCTCCGCCCTCGCCATCGTCGCCACGCTGAGCTGCGCAGCCGCCGCACCCGCGCTCGCCGAGTACCCCGAAAAACCGATCACGATCGTCGTTCCATTCGCCGCCGGCGGCCCCACCGACAAGGTGGCGCGCGACCTCGGCCAAGCGCTTCGCAAGCCGCTCGGCGGCCAGAGCATCATCATCGAGAACGTCGCCGGCGCCGGCGGCACGATCGGCGCCAACAAGGTCGCCAAGGCGAACAACGACGGCTACACGCTGCTGCTCCACCACATCGGCCTCAGCACGGCGCCGAGCCTGTATCGCACCATGCCGTACAAAACGCTCGACGACTTCGAGTATCTCGGCATGATCAACGAGGTGCCGATGACGCTGATCGGCCGGCCGACGCTGCCGGCCAACAACTATGCCGAGCTCGCCAAGTGGATCGACGCCAACAAGGGCAAGATCAATCTTGCGAACGCAGGTATCGGCGCCGCCTCGCATCTCTGCGGGCTGCTGCTCCAGAGCTCGTTGAAAGTCGAAATGACGACCGTGCCGTACAAGGGCACCGGCCCGGCCATGACCGACCTGATGGGCGGCCAGGTCGACATCATGTGCGACCAGACCACCAACACGAGCGCGCAGATCGAGGCAGGAAAGATCAAGGGGTATGCCGTCACGACGAGCAAGCGCCTGACGACGCCCGCGCTCAAGAATCTGCCGACGCTCGACGAAGCCGGCGTCAAGGGCTTCAACGTCTCGGTCTGGCACGG
>JAYTYH010000161.1:0-5551 GCA_043742485.1 Rhizobacter sp. | reverse complement strand
GCGCAAGAAGCGCGATCTGCACTGAGACGCGCGTCCCGCGGCTCCCGGGGCTTCAACCGCGCAGCGTGCGGTTGAAGAACGCCACCGTGCGCTGCCAGGCAAGCTGCGCCGCCGCGGCGTCGTAGCGCGGCGTCGTGTCGTTGTTGAAGCCGTGCTGCGTGTCGGCGTACTTGAAAGCCTCGAACTTCTTGCCGGCTCTCCGCAGCGCCGCTTCATACGGCGGCCAGCCGGAGTTGATGCGCTCGTCGCTGTCGGCGAACATGAGCAGCAGCGGCGCCTGGATGGCGCCGACCTGATCGAGCGCCGGCGCCTCGCCATAGAACGGCACGCCGGCGTTCAGGCTCGGCACGCGGACGGCCAGCCGGTTGACCATGCCGCCGCCCCAGCAAAAGCCGACGGCGCCGATCCGGCCGTTGCCGCCCGGCACGCCCTCGAGGTACTTCGCGGCGGCCACAAAGTCCTCGCGCGTCTTCGCCTGATCGAGCTTGCCGAACAGGTCGCGGGCCTTGTCTTCGTCGTTCGGATAGCCACCGAGCGGGAACAACGCATCGGGCGCGAAGGCGATGAAGTTGTCGAGCGCGAGCCGGCGGGCGATGTCTTCGATGTGCGGGTTGAGACCGCGGTTCTCGTGGATCACGAGCACCATCGGCAGGCCGCGCGTCGGCGTGCCGGGGCCGCCCGGCGGCGGCGCGCTCGCCGGCCGCACGAGGGTGCCGCGACCGGTGCCATAACCCTGCGGCGATGCGAACTCGATGGTCTCGGCCCTGATGCGGGCGTCGGTCTTCGGCACCTGCTCGGCGGCGGCGAAGTTGGGCCGCAAGGCATCGAGCAGGGTCGTTGCCGTGACGCCGCCGACCGCGAACTTCGCGGCGCCGTCTAGAAAGCCGCGGCGATCGATGGTGCCGTGCACGTACCTGTCGAAGAGGCGGAGAACTTCGGGATCGAAGTCGGCGGCGGTGAGCTTCTTCGGGTGGTCGGCCATGGCGGTCTCGCGGGCGGGGAACGGAAGCGCGTTGTACCCCAGCGCGAGCACCGTTGCAGCGGCCCGTGATAGCGTCTTGCTGCATGCGCTTTGCCCTGCCTGACCTGCTCGCCACGCGGAAGGGCCGGCTCACCGCGTTCTTCCTGCTCTACGTCACCGAAGGCATCCCGCTCGGCTTCACCGCCACCGCGATCGCCGCGCAGATGCGCCGCCAGGGCCTCGGCCCCGAAGCGATCGGCGCCTTCGTCGCCTCGCTCTACCTGCCGTGGGCGTTCAAGTGGGCGTTCGGCCCCTTCGTCGATACCTTCACGTCGGAGCGCTTCGGTCGACGCCGGGTCTGGATCTTCGCGATGCAGCTCGGCATGGTCGGCACGCTGCTGGCGGCGATGAAGATCGACTTCGTCCACCAGATCGGCCTGTTCACCGCCATCATCCTCTTGCACAACGTCTTCGGCGCCACGCAAGACGTTGCCATCGACGCCCTCGCCGTCGGCGTGCTGCCCGAAGAAGAGCGCGGCTCGGCGAACGGCTTCATGTTCGCCGGCGCCTCGATCGGCCAGGCCATCGGCGGCGCCGGCGTGCTCTTCCTGACCGCGACGATGCCGTTCCAGGCGACCTACGGCTTCGTCTGCGCCGCCATCTTCCTGATCACCGTGTTCGTCGTCCTGCCGCTGAAGGAGCCGCCGCTCTCGGCGGTGGACGCCGCCGCCCGCAAGGTGCGAAACGTCGGCAAGGAGCTCGTCGCCTTCATGGTCGACACCTGGCGCGCCTTCACCGGCACGCGGGCGGCGCTGGTCGGCGTCGTGGTGGCGCTGCTGCCGGCCGGCGCCTATGCGCTCAGCCTGGCGCTGCAGTCCAACTTGGCCGTCGAGCTCGGCCTCGACGACAACGAGGTCGCCCAGCTCAATCTCTATTCGACGGTGATCTTCGCGCCGGCCTGCATCCTGGGCGGCTGGCTCTCCGACCGCTTCGGCCGGCGCTCGACGCTCGCCCTCTTCATCTTCCTGACCGTGGTGCCGACGCTCTGGCTGGCGTGGACGATGTGGCGCGCCGGCTGGATCATGCCGGTCGACATGAAGCAGGCCGACCGGCCGCAGCCGTCGCACCTGCTCATCGTCACTTTCTGGACCGCGACCATCGTCTACAACGTCTTCCAAGGCCTGTACTACGGCATCCGCAGCGCCTTGTTCATGGACGTCACCAACCCCGCTGTCGCTGCGACCCAGTTCACCGCCTACATGGCGCTGATGAACCTCTGCATCTCGTACACCGCCTACTGGCAGGGCTTCGCCGTCACGCGCTGGGGCTACCCGACGACCCTCGTGATCGACTCGGTGGTCGGCCTCGTCGGCCTGCTGCTGCTGCCGCTGATGACGCCGCGGCCGAAGGAGGCAGCGCTGGCCGGCGAGGCCACGAATGCCGGCCTTGCGGCAGTGGCCACATGAGGCACAAGCTCACGTTGCGCTTGCAATCCGACACCCGCCGCGCCGGCCTTCCCGTGTATCGTGCCGGCTGCTTTTCGCACTGACCGCTCGCCTCCTCCGGTGGCTAAAAGGACCCGCGCCGTGACCCCTGCACCCTTGCCCTGCACCGTTCCCGCGCCGACCTCGCTGCGCCTGAGCTCCATCGCCCTGCTGATGTCGCTCGCCGCGTGCGGCGGCGGAGGCGGCAATAGCAGCGCCGAAATTTCGACGCCGCCGGCAGTCCCCGTTGCGGCCTGCAAAGATTCCGATATCCCGGTGACCACGTCGACTCCAGCACCAGCTCCCGGCCCTGCTCAAGCGCCTTCTGGGACGATCGTGATCAGCGGGAAAGCAGTTTATGAATCGGTGCCGGCCACGCCTACCGCTGGCTTGAACTACGCCGCGTCGGTCGATAGGCCCATTCGCGGCGCGACGGTGCAATTGCTCGATGGCGTGGGTTCAGTTTTGGCAACGACAACGAGCGACGAGCAAGGGAACTACAGCGTTGGCATGTCTGCGTCGCAAGCTGTGAAGGTTCGCGTCCGAGCGGAGATCAAGAGAACCAACCCGACCATCGGTGACCGCGATTTCAGCGTGCTCGACAACACGAACGGAAATGCGATCTACGCCCTTGACTCGTTGCCATTCACACCGCCGGCGAGCACGACCCAGAACCTACGCGCAGCCTCAGGATGGGGCGGCTCGAGTTACGCCACAACACGTGCTGCCGCCCCGTTCGCAATTCTCGACGTGGCGTATGCAGCGCAAGCCAAGGTGGCCACTGTGGCAACGGTGTCGCTGCCGTCTCTGAAACTGTTTTGGAGCATCAACAACCGGCCTGCGAGCCCTTTCAATGCGACGACAGGTGCGATTGGCACCTCGTTCTTCACCACCGACAGTACCGGTCGCGCTCTCTTCATCCTAGGCGCAGCGGACACGGACACCGATGAGTACGACACACACGTCATTGCGCATGAGTTTGGGCACTACCTTCAGAGTGCCGTTTCGCGCGACGACAGCGTCGGGGGCTCACACGGAAGTGGAGACAAGCTTGACGCTCGCGTAGCGTTCTCGGAAGGATGGGGAAATGGCTGGTCAGGCATCGCTCTCGGCGACCCGGTCTACATTGACAGTTACAACGCTGGGCAGCGTCGCAGCTTCCCCATCGATGTGAGCGTTGCAGCGACTGGCTCAGACCGTGGCTGGTACTCGGAAACGGCCGCTCAGTACCTCGTCTGGACCACGAATCAGACCCTCGGATTTTCGTCAATCTACAACTCGTTGACGGGCCTGAAGACTGCCCCTTTGTTGACTACTCTGTACTCCTTCGCGTCTGCCCTTAAGAACGCAGCATCAACAAGTGCTACCGCCATTACGAGCTTGTGGGGCTCCCAGAACATCGTTTCGCAAAATCCTTGCGGTACGAGTGAGACGAACGATGGAGGTTTGCCCGCAGTGCTGCCTGTCTATCAGACGTACACAGCTGCTTTGGGAACGGCGCAGAACTACTGCGTATATGCCGATCTTGATTCGAGTAATCATGGAAACAGGCTCGGGGAATTTGTATACGTGCGGTTTGTGGCAAGCGGTACCCATACGCTCACCCTCACCAAGACTTCGCCCAGCGGTGCAGCAACGACCGACCCCGACTTCGTCCTTCTCGAGTCCGATGGCACGACAGTCAATGCCGATTCGAGCGTCAATGACCTGGAAACGCTCACGGTCACTCTGCCAACCGGAACGCACACCATCGCGTTGACAGACTTCAAGCTGACCAATCCGCGTACATCGGGTACCAGCTGCTTCGACTTCAAGGTGAATTGATGATGCGCACTCTCACATCCGCTGCCTGGCTCGTCGCCCTCGCCGGCTGCGCCACCATCGTCGACCCGGCCGTCGCTGCCAACGGCTCAGGTTCGCCCCTGTCGGTCAAGGCGAAGGCGAGCAGCCACTGGACCGAAGCCACCGCCAAGCACAATGGCTCCGGCGTTCGCCTCGCGTATGCCGTGCCGGCAGGCCTGCAACCGGGCCAGACCGGCACGGTGGAGCTCCGCTTCACCGGCGTCACCGCCGACGACGCCCGCGTCGAGTGGCGCGCGCCGGCCGGCGCCAGCGTCGTCTCGGCGCAAGCCGGCAGCGCCACTTCGATGGCCCTGCCGCCCGGCCAGGTCACCACGATCTCGCTCGACGTCACCGTCGCCGCCGACGGCATGGCCTATCTCGACGTCTTCACGACGCAGGCCGGCCGCGGCAGCGCCCAGTCGGTGCCGATCAAGGTCGGCAGCGGCGCTGTGCTGCTCAAGCGCGAAGGCGCGATGCAGACCGGGCCGGCCGGCGAGAAGGTGATCTCGCTGCCTTCGACGCCGAAGTAGGGCAGGGCCCGGTGCGCGACCGCGCCAGCGCGCTCTGCTACTCGATCGCCTTGACCATGTCCTCGACGACCTTCTTGGCGTCGCCGAAGACCATCATCGTCTTGTCCATGTAGAAGAGTTCGTTGTCGAGGCCGGCGTAGCCCGCGGCCATCGAGCGCTTGTTGACGATCACGGTCTTGGCCTTGTAGGCCTCGAGGATCGGCATCCCGTAGATGGCGCTGCCCTTGGTGTGCGCGGCCGGGTTCACGACGTCGTTGGCGCCGAGGATGATGGCCACGTCGGCCTGGCCGAACTCGCCGTTGATGTCTTCCATCTCGAAGACCTGGTCGTACGGGACTTCGGCCTCGGCGAGCAGAACGTTCATGTGGCCGGGCATGCGGCCGGCGACCGGATGGATCGCGTACTTCACCGAGATGCCCTTCTCGGTGAGCTTGAGCGCCAGCTCATTGACGGCGTGCTGGGCCCGCGCCACGGCCAGCCCGTAGCCCGGCACGATGATCACGGTCTCGGCGTTGCCGAGCACGAACGCGGCGTCGTCGGCGCTGCCGCTCTTGACCGGCCGCTGCTCGGCCTTGGCGCCGGCCGCGGCGGTGGCCTCGCCGCCGAAGCCACCGAGGATGACGTTGAAGAACGACCGGTTCATCGCCTTGCACATGATGTAGCTCAGGATCGCGCCCGAGCTGCCGACCAGCGAGCCGGCGATGATGAGCATCGCGTTGTTGAGCGAGAAGCCG
>JAYTYH010000160.1:0-10309 GCA_043742485.1 Rhizobacter sp. | reverse complement strand
GAGGCGGTTGGGCAGCTGAAGGGCAGCTTGCCGGCGCGGCGAGTCGATCATCGAAGCGATGGTGATCGACATGGGTTCTGTCGCAATAGCGCGATGAGGCCAAGCATTGCTGCGAGGCCGACACCGATCAGAAAGCCAGCGAGTAGAACTGGTTCGCTGCAGACGAGGATCGGTCTTTGATATCGCCGAGCTGGCCTTTGCGGATCATGTGCATGACCTCGATGCCGGCGATCAGGATTCGGGCGCAGCGAAAGGTCTTGAATCCGAGCATCGGCCGGGTGATGCGTTTGACGGCTCGATGATCCTGCTCGATGAGGTTGTTGAGGTACTTCGACGGGCGCATCTCGATGGCCAATCCGCTGTCGGCCTGGATACTCATGATCGCCGCCGCGTTGGCACCGCTCTTGTCTATGGTGATCTTCTCCGGCACGCCATGAAGGTCAACGGCGCGTTCGAAGAACGCCCGGGCTGCGGCGTGATCTCGCTTGGCACGCAGGAAAAAGTCGACGGTGTCGCCGAACCAAGACCAGACGCCCAGACGTCTGGTTCGCAAGGCCCGGTGCAGCTGCAAAAAAACGTGGCTCGCCTAGAGCTTCGACGGTTCAGCAGTCTTTCAGCGGACTCGCGGCGCCTTCTTCCGGGCCCGAAAGCACCGTGGCCGCCGCCTGACGCGCACTCAGCCGGCGCTTCTCGGTGATCGTTGCCGCCTCGCGTGCCTTGGCCTCAATCGTGGCAGATGTCGGCACACCGCTGCAGGCCAGTAGGTAGATCACGCGCCGTGATGTGCCGATGGTGGCGCCGGTTTGCAAGGAGATGCGTGGCACGAGCGCGTCGAGTGCGTCGGCCTGCATGCCGACCCGCGGAGCCACGTGTGCCAGATGCTTCGAGTCGATGCGGCCGGTGAAGAACACGCCCACGAAGAGGGCAGCGAGACCGAGACCGACGATGGTGAAGACGTGCTTCATGGCTTTTCCTGCAAGTGACGATCATAGGCATGCAATGTCCGAGCCACCCTGCCATAACTGTATATATTAACAGTATAAACCAGCCGCCCGACTCGCAATGCACGATTTCACGCGACGAAGCTCCTCGCCCCGAAGAGGCGGCACGCGGCACCGCGAAAGGTCGCGGCACGGTGTGGGCCATCGATCACCGTTTTTCGCAACGGATCGCTGAAAGCTACGACGACGGCTGGGGCACGCTCGAGCAGCAGGCGAGCGAGGAGCACGTTGCCCCGGGGACTACGGTCATCGAGGAACACGTCAAGTCGATCCTGTCGAGCAACGACTCACCCGACCTGTCGTTCGACCTCTCGATCAATCCCTATCGAGGCTGCGAACACGGCTGCGTCTATTGCTTCGCGCGGCCGACGCACAGCTACCTGAACCTGTCGCCCGGGCTCGACTTCGAGACCAAGATCATCGCCAAGATGAACGCCGCCGAGCGGCTTCGCGAAGCGTTCGCAAGCCGTGCCTACGAAGCCAGCTCGCTGAACATCGGCTCGGCCACCGACGCCTACCAGCCGGTAGAACGTCGCCTTGGTATCACCCGATCGGTGATCGAGGTGCTGTCGGAGTGTTCGCACCCTTTCTCGCTGGTCACGAAGTCATCGGGTGTCGAACGCGACCTCGACCTCATTGCGCCGATGGCCGAACGCGGCCTCGTGGCGGCATATGTTTCGATCACGTCGCTCGATCCGGCGCTGGCTCGCATCCTCGAGCCACGCGCCGCCGCACCGCACCGGCGCTTGCGCACCGTCGAGGCGCTTGCTCGGGCCGGCGTGCCGGTGGGTGTGAGCATTTCGCCCATCATCCCGTTCCTCAACGAGCCCGAGATCGAACGCATCCTCGAGGCCGCAGCGGCCGCGGGCGCGTCGTCGGCGTTCGGCGTCGTCCTGCGCTTGCCATGGGAAGTGAACCCGATCTTCCAACGATGGCTCGAGCAGCACTTCCCAGATCGGGCCGGCCGCGTCATGGCGCGCGTGCGAGAGATGCGAGGCGGCCGGGACTACGACTCCAGCTTCGGCAGCCGATTGAAAGGCGAGGGGGTATGGGCGCAGCTTCTGGCGCAGCGCCTCGCCAAGGCCAAGACCCGGCTCGGCCTCGATCGCCCCCGCATCGAGCTCGACCTCACGCAGTTCAGGAAACCGTTGCCGCCGAGCAAGGTCGGGCAGGGCGATCTCTTTGCGTGAAGCCTGATCAGGTCTTGAAGAGATCCTTGACGCGGTCACTCCAGGTCTTCGCCGTGGGCGAGTGCCGGTCACCGGCCTTGCGGAAGCCTTCGTCGAGCTCCTTCAGCAATTTGCGCTGGTGCTCGGTCAGCTTGATCGGCGTCTCGACGCTGACGTGGCAGTACAGGTCGCCCGGGTAGCTGGAACGTACGCCCTTGATGCCCTTGGCGCGCAGGCGGAAGGTCTTCCCGTGCTGGGTGCCTTCGGGCAAATCGATCTCGGCCTTGCCGCCGAGCGTCGGCACCTCGATGGCGCCACCGAGCGCGGCGCTCGTCATGCCGACGGGCACCGTGCAATGGAGATCGTCGCCGTCGCGCTCGAAGATGTCGTGCGGCTTGATGCGGATCTCGATGTAGAGGTCACCGTTCGGCCCGTTGTTCGGGCCCGGCTCGCCGTTGCCACTCGAGCGGATGCGCATGCCTTCGTTGATGCCGGCCGGAATCTTGACTTCGAGCGTCTTGTTCTTCTTGATGCGGCCCTGGCCTTGGCAGGCAACGCAGGGCTCGGGGATGATTTTGCCGCTGCCGTGGCAGGTCGGGCAAGTCTGCTGGATGCTGAAGAAGCCTTGGCGCATCTGCACCGTGCCAGCGCCCTGGCAGGTCGTGCAGTTGATCGGGCTGGTGCCGGGCTTGGCGCCGCTGCCCTTGCAGGTCTCGCAGGCCTCGTAGGCCGGGATTCGGATCTGCGTCTCCTTGCCGTGGGCGGCTTCTTCGAGCGTGATCTCCATCGCATAGCTGAGGTCGCTGCCGCGATAGACCTGCTGACCGCCGGCCGCACGGCCGCCGCGGCCTTGGCCGCCGAAGATGTCGCCGAAGATGTCGCCAAAGGCCTCGGCAAAGCCGCCGAAACCCTCCTGTCCACCGCGGCCGCCCATGTTTGGGTCGACTCCGGCATGGCCGTACTGGTCGTAGGCGGCCCGCTTCTGCGGGTCGGAGAGCATCTCGTAAGCCTCCTTGGCTTCCTTGAACTGCTCTTCGTTGTTCTTCGATGTCGCGCCCTGATTACGGTCGGGGTGATGCTTCATCGCCAGCTTGCGATACGACTTCTTGATGTCCTCGTCGGACGCGTTCTTGGTAACGCCGAGCACCTCGTAATAGTCGCGCTTGTTCACTGCCATCAATCTACGCTCCCGCTCAACGCGCGTTCTTCAAACACCGAAGCCGGTACTTCCGTGACAGAGCCACGGACCGTACCGGCCCACCACTCGATCCGAAGGCTTCAGCCCTTCTTGACTTCCTTGAACTCGGCATCGACGACGTTGTCGTCGCCGGCTGCGTGCGCCGCCTGTGGCTCCGCCTGCGCACCCGGGCCGCCAGCTGAAGAACCGGCACCTGCGGCGGCTTGCTGCGCTGCCTGGGCGTCGGCGTAGACCTTTTCGCCGAGCTTCTGGCTGGCGACCGTGAGCGCTTCGGTCTTGGCCTCGATCGCCGCCTTGTCTTCCGACCTGAGCGACTCCTCGGCTTCCTTCATCGCCGTCTCGATCTTTTCCTTGTCGCCAGCGTCGAGCTTGTCGCCATGCTCGGCCATGCTCTTCTTGACGCTGTGCAGCATCGCGTCGGCAGCGTTGCGGGCCTGGATCACCTCGAGCTTCTTCTTGTCGTCAGCCGCGTTGAGCTCGGCGTCTTTCACCATCTGCTGGATCTCGGCCTCCGTCAGGCCCGAGTTGGCCTTGATGGTGATCTTGTTTTCCTTGCCGGTGGCTTTGTCCTTGGCGCCGACGTGCAGGATGCCGTTGGCGTCGATGTCGAAGCTGACCTCGATCTGCGGCATGCCGCGCTGCGCCGGCGCGATGCCTTCGAGGTTGAACTCGCCCAGGCTCTTGTTGCCCGCGGCCATGTCGCGCTCGCCTTGGTAGACCTTGATCGTCACGGCCGGCTGGTTGTCGTCGGCCGTGGAGAAGGTCTGCGCAAACTTGGTCGGGATCGTCGTGTTCTTCTTGATCATCTTCGTCATGACGCCACCGAGCGTTTCGATACCCAGCGACAGCGGCGTGACGTCGAGCAACAGAACGTCCTTGCGGTCACCGGTGAGCACCTGCCCCTGGATGGCGGCGCCGACGGCCACGGCTTCGTCGGGGTTGACGTCCTTCCTCGGCTCCTTGCCGAAGAATTCCTTCACTTTGTCCTGGACCTTCGGCATCCGCGTCATGCCGCCGACGAGGATGACGTCGTCGATCTGGCCGACGGAGACACCGGCGTCGGTGATGGCGGTGCGACAAGGTGCGATCGTGCGCTCGATCAGCTCTTCGACCAGCGACTCGAGCTTGGCGCGCGTCAGCTTGACGCTGAGGTGCTTCGGACCCGAGGCATCGGCCGTCACGTACGGCAGGTTGATGTCGGTCTGGGTCGAGCTCGAGAGTTCGATCTTCGCCTTCTCGGCGGCTTCTTTCAGACGCTGAAGGGCCAGCACGTCCTTCGAAAGGTCGACGGCCTGGTCCTTCTTGAACTCGGCAATGATGTAGTCGATGATGCGTTGGTCGAAGTCTTCACCGCCCAGGAACGTATCGCCGTTCGTGGACAAGACCTCGAACTGCTTCTCGCCGTCGACGTCGGCAATCTCGATGATCGAGACGTCGAACGTGCCGCCGCCCAGGTCGTAGACGGCGATCTTGCGGTCGCCCTTCTCGGTCTTGTCGAGGCCGAACGCAAGTGCCGCCGCGGTCGGCTCGTTGATGATCCGCTTGACCTCGAGACCGGCAATGCGGCCGGCATCTTTGGTGGCCTGGCGCTGAGCGTCGTTGAAGTAGGCCGGCACAGTGATCACCGCGTCGCTGACCTTCTCGCCGAGGTAGTCCTCGGCCGTTTTCTTCATCTTGCGCAGGATCTCTGCGCTGACTTGTTGCGGCGCCAGCTTCTCGCCGCGCTGCTCGACCCAGGCATCGCCGTTGTCGGCAGCCACGATCTTGAAGGGCATCAGGCCGATGTCCTTCTGCACTTCCTTTTCGGTGAACTTGCGACCGATCAGCCGCTTGACGGCGTAGATGGTGTTCTTCGGATTGGTCACGGCCTGACGCTTGGCCGAGGCGCCGACGAGAATCTCGCCGCCGTCCTGGTAGGCGACGATCGACGGCGTGGTGCGCGCACCTTCGCTGTTCTCGATCACCTTGGTGGTGTTGCCTTCCATGATCGCCACGCAGGAATTGGTGGTGCCGAGGTCGATGCCGATGATCTTTGCCATGTTCTTATCTCCGAAAAAATGAATTTGATGGTCAGGAGTTGTGGATAACCCGACCGTTTTTCAAGCGTGCGATCAGCTTGCGGCGCTGACGGTGACGAGCGCCGGTCGCAGCACGCGATCGGCGATGAGGTAGCCCTTCTGCAGGACGGCAACGACCGTGTTCGGCTCCTGTGCCGCCGGCACGACGCTGATCGCCTGATGCTGGTGCGGATCAAACCGGGTGGTTGCCGGCGGATTGATCTCGACGACCTTGTTGCGCTGCAGTGCCGCGGTCAGCTGACGCAGAGTGGCGTGCACGCCTTCCAGCAACTGCTCAGGCGTCGCTGCCGGAATGGCGATGGCGGCCTCCAGGCTGTCCTTTACGGGCAGCAGGCTCTCGGCGAATCCCTCGACGGCGAACTTACGTGTCTTGGCAACTTCTTCGTCGGCCCGGCGACGAGTGTTTTCGGCCTCTGCCTTGGCGCGCAGAAAAGCTTCGTTGAGCTCGGCATGGCGGGCTTCGAGCTCACTGGCACGGGCATCGCTTGTTGCTTGCGACGCGCCGGGCTGGGCGGCCGCAGGGCCGTCGCCAGCCTCGAAGTAATCAGGAGCGGTGGAGTCGGTCGGGTTCATCGCAACGACTTGAGGCGCATCTCCTCCGTTTCAAGGGGCTATTCGCAACCGCCGCTCAATCGCCGTCGACCGAGGCACTCCAGCGGTCCCAATCGACGAGTCGCCGACGGTCGCGCTTGGTCGGGCGGCCCTGTTCGATCGCAGAAGCCGGCTCCGGGCTCAGTCGCCGGGCCGCCAGTGCCGCTTCCCGGGATGCGATGCTTGCCTTGGTCTCGGCATAGAGCGCCTGCGCCGTGGTGGCCGGTCCGCGTTGCCGGCTGAGGGCCTGGATCACGAACGATCGCGTCAGGCCCGCTTGGCGCCAGTCGATGAGGTCACCTTCGTGCAGTTCCCGCGACGGCTTGGCCACCTGCCCATTGACCTGGATACGGCCCTTGTCGATCTCTTCGACGGCAAGGGCGCGCGTCTTGAAGAAGCGTGCAGCCCAGAGCCACTTGTCGATGCGATGCTTCTCCATCAGGCGGTGCGATGCGTGGCGGACATGTCCCAGCGCCAGCAAGCGCCGTTCCGACGTAGTGCGGCCAGGCTGCCTAGAAGATCCAGAGGCCCTCCGGCGGAATCTCGAGCCACTGCTGGCCCGCCGTCAGTGCGGCTGGGCCATAGGCACGCAATCGCAGGTCGGCGTGATGGAACAGATGCTCCCAGCGGTCGCCCAGAAACATCGATGTCACGAGCGGCAGCTGAACCGCATGCTCGGCTTCCGCCGCCGCCAGGCGGACACGCTCCAGGCGCACCATCCCGGTCGCGTCGCTGCCCGGCGCGCAGGCGCCCTTGGCGACGCCCCAGAGCTGCCAGCCGTCGCCGCCGATGAGGGCGGAGTCGCCGCGGCGCTCGAGCACCTTGCCGGCGAGCCGGTTGTTGCTGCCCATGAAATCGGCGACGAAGAGCGTGTTGGGATGGCCGTAGAGCTCTTGCGGCGAGCCCTGTTGCTCGATTACGCCGTTGTTCAGCAACAGGATGCGATCCGACATCGCCATCGCTTCGTTCTGGTCATGCGTGACCACGAGCGCCGAAAGCCGCATCTTGAGGATGAGCTCGCGCAGCCAAGCGCGGGCTTCCTCGCGCAGCTTGGCGTCGAGATTCGAGAGCGGCTCGTCCATGAGGATGACGGGCGGGTTGTAGACCAGCGCCCGCGCGATCGCTACCCTTTGCTGCTGCCCGCCCGAGAGCTGGTGCGGCAAGCGGTCACCGAGATGGCCGAGGCCGAGGTTGCCGAGTGCCGAGTCGACGCGCTGGCGGATCTCGGTGCTGCCCACCTTGCGAAGCTTGAGTCCGTAGGCGACGTTGTCGAACACGGAGCGATGCGGCCAGAGCGCATAGGACTGGAAGACCAGCCCGAGGTTGCGCTTCTCGGCCGGCACCTCGAGCTTGCTCGCGGCCTTGAACACCGGCCGGTCCTCGATGTGGATGGCACCCCGGTGCGCGGCTTCCAGGCCGGCGACGGCGCGCAGCAGCGTTGTCTTGCCGCTTCCCGACGGGCCGAGCAGCGAGACCACTTCGCCTTGAACGAGCTGCATCGACACGCCTTTCAGGATGGCGTTGTCGCCATAGGAAAGGTGGAGGTCGTCGACCTTCAGCTTCGTGGTCGCCGGAGCGGTGGCGTCGGCAGTCGAAGCGTGCAAGGACGCCAGCAAAGCATCAGTCATGCAGTTTGACTCCGAAGCGAAGGGCCACCGTCAGGCCGACGGCGACGAGTACGACGTTGATCAGCGACAGTGCGGCGACCGTCGCCGTGGCGCCCGTGGCCCACAACGAGACGAGCAGCGAGCCGATGACCTCGGTGCCGGGGCCGAGCAGATAGACGCCGGTCGAATACTCCCGCTCGAAGATCATGAACACGAGCAGCCAGCTCGCCAGCAGGCCGTAGCGGATGAGGGGCAGCGTCACGTCGCGGCTGACCTGGCCGGGCGTGGCACCGATGCTGCGTGCCGCCTCTTCGAGCTCGGGGCCGACCTGCAGCAGCGAGCTCGAGACCAGCCGCATACCGTACGCGAGCCAGACCACGGTGTAGGCGATCCATAGGCTGACGATGGTCGATCGCAGCGGCGCCAGCGGCGGAAAGAACAGGAATACCCAGAGAAAGGCGAGGCCGGCGAGCAGGCCCGGCACGGCGCGTGGCACGAGGACGAGGTAGTCGACGAAGCGAGACCAGGCGTCGTTCTTGCGGTGCGTCGCCAGGCCGACCGCGGCGTAGCAGATCACGGCCAGGCCGCCCCCGACGACGCCGATCAACACGGTGTTGAAGATGCCGCGCACGAGCGTCGGCTGCGTGAAGACCTCGCGGAAGTTGTCGAGCGTCAGCACCTCGGCAAGGTTGACGCCTTCGCCCCAGTTGGTGACCAGCGCCCGCAGGGCGATGCCGGAGAGCGGCACGACGACGGTGAGCCCTAGCCAGATGACGAGGATGGCGGCCGCCACCCAGCGCCAGCCACCGAGCGGCAGCGGCCGTTGCCGGCCGGCCTTGCCTTTGACGGTGATGAACTTGCCGGCGTTGCGCAGCAGGAATCGCTGCAGCATCACAAGTGGGAAAGTCATCGCCACGATGCACACCGCCACTGCCGCCATCAAGTGATACGACGGAATGCCGAGCTTGTTGGTGAGCTTGTAGAGATAGGTGGCCAACACGAGGTGGCCTTCGGGGTCGCCCAGCACGAGTGGCAGGCCGAAGATCTCGAAGCCGAGAAAGAACACGAGCACGCCGGAGAACAGCAGCGACGGCGTGACCATCGGCAGGCTGACATCGCGTGCCACCTGGAATGGCGACGAGCCGGCCATGCGCGCCGCCTCCTCGACGTCGGAGCCCAGGCTCTTCAGGGCAGACGACGAATAGAGGTACACATGCGGCACGTGCGTCAGCCCGGCGATGACGGCGATGCCCGTCAGAGAGTAGACGTTCCACGGCACGCCGCCGAACAACGCCTTCGCCCATACCGAATAGAAGCCGACCGGACCCGCGGAGACCACGTAACCGAAGCCCAGAACCATCGGCGACACGAACACCGGGATCAGCAACAACGGCTCGATCCAGCCGCGGCCGGGCAGATCTGTGCGGATCATCAGGAAGGCAAGGATGGCGCCGAGCGGCACTGCGATGAGCGCCATCGTCGCCGCGATGATCAGGGAATTCTTGAGCGAGTCCCAGAAGTCGCTGTCGTCGAAGATGAACTGGAAGGCGCCGATGCCGAACTTGTGCGGCATGAAGAACGGCGCATCGAGAAAGCTTTGATAGAAGATCAGGCCAAGCGGCAGGAAGACGGCGAGCGCCGTCAGGCCGATGACGCTCGCGCGAGCGAATCCGATGCGCATGGGCCAGCGCGGATGCTTTCGGCCGCTACTTGCCAGCCTTGATTGCCGCTTGCCACTGCTTGATGAAGTCGAGTCGCTTGGTCTGGTCGAGGAAAGTGAGCAGGTCGGTGCTGACCGGTATCGGCTTGGCGTTGGTGCCTAGCACCTTGGCATAACCGGCGATGGTCATCTCGCCCTCGACGTCGGCTCGGATCGACCCGAGGTCGGCCTGGTTGGCAATGATGTTCTGGCCGCGCTTGGAGAGGATGTAGTCGACCCAGAGCTTGGCGGCGTTGGGGTTTTTCGCCGTCTTCGACGCGAACATCACGCGCGACATCACCAGCGCGTAGTCCTTCGGCAAGACGATACCGATCGACGGATCCTTCTTCGCCCGCAATGCCGCGTACGAGTTGAAGATGTTGAAGCCGAGCAGGTTCTCGCCCGAGCTGATGCGCTCCATCATCGTTCCCGCGCTCGACTGCACGCGCGGGCCAATGACGCCGAGCGCCTTGACCATGTCCCAGAACTGCGGGTTGTACTTGCTGTCCTGCGTGATGAGCATGAAGCCGACACCCGACTTCTCGATGTCGTAGGTCGTGACCTTGCCTTTAAGTTTGTCGGTCTTGGTGGTGAAGACCCGCAGCAGATCGGCATGGCTCTGCGGGATCTCGTCGCCGCTCAGGAGCCGCTTGTTGTAGACGAACGCGAGCGGCTCGTAGGTCGTGCCGAAGGCTTCGTTCTTCCAGACCGCCCAGGTCGGCAGGTGGGCGATTTCCGGCGACGCGTAGGTCATGGCGCCGCCATCGCTGGCGAGCTTGATCTGCAGGTCCATCGCCGAGCTCCAGAGAACGTCGGCCGAGCCGGCGTTGGCCGCTCTCTCGCTGATGAAGCGGTTGTAGATCTCGGTCGAGTTCATGTCGTTGTATTCGACCGAGATGCCGGGAAAGAGAACCTGGAAGTCCTTGATCAGCGGGCTCGCCGACGCCGTGTCGGTGGTGCTGTAGA
>JAYTYH010000159.1:0-4402 GCA_043742485.1 Rhizobacter sp. | reverse complement strand
GCTCGTCGTCCTCGACGGCGGCGCAGCGCGCATCGGCATCGAGTCGGCCATCGTCGATTGCTCCGGCGCCGCTCCGGTGCTGCTGCGTCCCGGCGTGCTCACGACGCAGCAGATCGAGGACGCGGCGGGCGTCGTCCTGGCATCGACGAGCGCCACGCCGGCGTCGACGCCGGCGCCGGGCACCCTGGCCGCGCACTACGCGCCGCGCGCACGGTTGCGACTGATGACGACCGAGCTGCTGCGGGCGGCGCTCGACATGCTCGGCTCCGAGCCGCTGAGGCTGGCGGTATATTCCCGTTCCGTGCCCTCGGGCGTGGCCACCGGCGTCGCCCATCGGCGCATGCCGGCCCGGCCGGAACAGGCAGCGCACGAATTGTTTTCGGTGCTGCGCGAACTCGACTTCGATGGCGTGCATCTGATCTGGGTCGAAGAGCCACCGCCGGGTCCCGAATGGGACGGCGTCCGTGATCGGCTTCGCCGCGCCGCGGCTTCATAACCGCGTTACCCCCTGGAGTTCTGGAATGACAGTGAAATGGATCGATCTGCGCCGATGCGCGCGCGGCGCCGGCGTCGTCGCTGCGGCCTGGCTCGCAGTGGCCTGTGGCGGCGGTCAACAGGTCTCGACTTTCAAAGCCCAGCGCGTGCTGGCCTTCGGCGACGAGACCAGTCTCATCGTCGACGTGAACAGGAGCGGCAACGGCCTCAAGTACGGCATCAACGGCACCGTTTCCACCACCGACCCGACGCTCGACTGCCGCATCAACGCGCTCTGGATCCAGCGCGTCGCCAGCATCTACAACCTCGTCTTCCCCGAATGCAACAACGGCACGACGCCGGTGGTGTCGCCGGCGAGCCGGATCCGCGCCACGCTGGCCGCCAAGGCCGCCGACGTGTCGATGCAGATCGACGCCCAGCAGGCCGACTCCTCGATCGGCGACGGCGACATCTCGACCGTGGTGGTCGGCGAGAACGACGTACTCGAGCAATACGCGCAGTACCCGGCGCTCAGCGAAGCGGCGATCACCGCCAACGTCGAAGCCGCGGGCGCGGTCGCCGGCCGACAGGTCAATCGCCTCGCCGATGCCGGCTCGAAGGTGTTGATCTCGACCATCCCCGATGCCGGCGTGACGCCGTTCGCGGCGGCTGAGAAACTGGCCCACGCCGACACTGACCGCGCCGCGCTCCTGACGCGACTGTCGCAGCGCTTCAACGCCTCGATGCGCGCCACCATCTACAACGACGGCCGCCGCATCGGCCTGATCCTGCTCGACGAGCTGGTCTCGGCGGTCGGCAAGTTCAACGGCCTGAACGGCTTCACGAACACCTCGGTCGGTGCCTGCGACCTGACCAAGTCGACCCAAGTGCCGCAGTCGGTGCTCGACTGCAGCGACCTCACGCTCAGGACCGGCGCCGGCTCGAACTCCTACCTCTGGGCCGACGACCGCCATCTGAGCGCCGGCGGTCAAGCGTCGTTCGGCAACCTCGCCGTGACGAGGGCGCAGAACAACCCGTTCTGATCAGGGTGGCTGCGGCGACGTCGTCGCCAGCGCCACGCCGCCGTCGCTCGCCGCCCATTCGGTCAGCGCCTCGAGTGCCGGCCGGGCCGCGTTGGCGTTCGGGTGGTTGACGATGCCGACGACGACGTAGCGCCGGCCCGAGTCGGCGAGCACGTAGCCGGCGATGCCGACGACATCGCGCAGCGAGCCGGTCTTGAGGTGGGCCCGGCCGGGCACGCCGCGCGAGCGCCTGAGCGTGCCATCGATCCCGGCCACCGGCAGCGAGCTCATCAGCTCGGGCATGACCGCGCTCGACCACGCCGCCTGCAGCAGCCGGCCGAGCAGGGCGGCGCTCAGGCGCGAGTCGCGCGAGAGGCCGGAGCCGTTGACGATGACGGCGCTCTGCTCCAGTGTGCCGACGCGGGCGCGCAGCCATTGGCGCAGCACGACGCGCGCCGACTCGGGCGTGCCGGCACCGCGCTGGGTCGCGCCGAGCGTCAGGAAGAGCTGCTGTGCCATCACGTTGTTGCTGAGCTTGTTGATGTCGCGTACGACCTCCGCGAGCGGCGGCGAGCGCAGCTCGAAGCTCGGCACCGAGGTCGGTGCGATGCCGTCGTGGACGCTGCCGGCCAGGCGGCCGCCTTCTTCCTGCCACATTCCGGCGAGGGCGCGCTCGTTGTAGCTCTTCGGGTCGGCGAAGGCGACGGCCCAGACCTTCTCGCCGCACGCGGCCTGGAAGGCGCCCGTGAAGCGCAGCCGCGTCGGCTCGGTGAAGTCGCTCTTCAGCGCGGCGCGCCAGTCGCCGCAGGGGCCGGCGACGAGCGGCACGGTGAGGTCGGCGCGCACGCCCGCGAGCGGCGGATCGGTGCCGATGGTGGCGATGCCGTGGACCGGGTCAGGCACGAACGTCATCACCACGGCGCCGAAATTGAGGAGAAGGGCGTCGGCGCCGGCGTTGTAGGGGCGCAGCGGCTCGCCGTCGAAGTCGGCCGGGTCGGTCTCTCCGGGCACGAAGGCGTTGCGGTCCATGACGATGTCGCCGCGGATCTCGCGCACGCCCGCCTGCTGGACGCGCCGCATCAGCAGCCAGAGGCGCTCGAGCACCAGCTTCGGATCGCCGCTGCCCTTGACGACGAGGTCGCCGTTCAGCACGCCGGCCACGACCGGACCCTGCAGCCACACCGGCGTCGCCCAGGTGAAGGCGGGGCCGAGCAGCTCGAGCGCGGCGAAGGTGGTCACGAGTTTCATCAGCGATGCCGGATTGGTCGGCTTGTCGGCCTGCCAGGCCAGTCGCGGCCGGGCCGAGCCGACCTCCTGGACCCAGGCCACCATGGCCTCGCGCGGCACGCCGCCGCGGGCCAGCGCCGCAGAGACGGCGGCCGGCAAGGAAGGCAGTTCGACGGTGCTGCGGGCGGGCGCTGCCACAGCGGCAATCGTGCCCGCCGGGCTGGACCAGAGCACGAGCCAGAGCGCCGCCACGGCGGCCATCGATGCCCGGTTTGGACGCGGCTTCATCGATCGATGATCGCACGCAGGCCGGCTTCGAAAGGCGCCGCTAAACTCGTTCCGGCATGACGACATTGATCGCTTTCGACACCGCGACCGAGCGCCTGACGATCGCGCTCCGGCACGGCCAGCGCACCTGGTCGCACGCCGGCGAAGGCGGCGCGAAATCGTCGGCAACGCTGATCCCGGCGGTCTTCGCCTTGCTGCGTGAGGCCGGTTTGGAGCTGGCCGATCTCGACGCCATCGCTTTCGGCCGCGGCCCCGGCGCCTTCACCGGGCTGCGCACGGCCTGCTCGGTGGCGCAAGGGCTCGCCTTCGGAGCCGACAAGCCGGTGCTGCCGATCGACAACCTGCTCGCCGTGGCCGAAGAAGCGCGTGCCGGCGCCGAGGCCTTTCGGGTCTGGGCCGCCATCGACGCACGCATGGCTCAGATCTACGCCGCCGAGTACGAATACGGGGGCGGCCTCTGGACCGTGCACGTGGCACCGATGCTGACCGACGCCGATGCACTGACGCGGCGCTGGCACGACGAGCCGCCGTCGGCGATCGCGGGCGACGCCTTGCGCATCTACGCCGATCGCCTGTCGACCGGTGCCGCCATCCTGGCCCCGCAGGCGACCTCGAACGCGCTCTCGATGCTCGCCCTTGCCGGGGCCGCATGGCATGCCGGCGCGGCCGTCGATGCAGCGCTGGCGCTGCCGCTCTACGTGCGCGACAAGGTTGCCGAGACCACGGTCGAACGCGCCGCAAGGGTCGGGGCGGCGCTCGCCAGGTCATGAGCGCGCAGGTGGATTTCGCGGCCGAGGTGCTGCGGCCCATGACCGTCGATGTGCTCGACGGCGTCATGGCGCTCGAGGCCGAGGTCTACCCCTTCCCGTGGACACGCGGCAACTTCGTCGACTCGCTCGTGTCTGGCTACACGGCGTGGACGCTGGATCGCGCCAGCGGCGAGCTCGTCGGCTATTGCGTCGCCATGGCCGGAGCCGGCGAGATGCATCTGCTCAACATCACCGTTGCACCGGCGGCGCGGCGCTGCGGCCACGGCCGCCGCATGCTCGACGAACTCGCGCAGGTCTGCCGCGAGACGCGCGCCGAACGGCTCTGGCTCGAGGTGCGCGAGAGCAACGGCGACGCCCGCGCGGCCTATCTGCGTCTCGGATTTCGCGAGGTCGGCATGCGCAAGGACTACTACCCGGCGCCAGCCGCGCGCCGCGAACACGCCGTCGTCATGACGCTCGACATCACTTTGAAAGAAGGCCGGCATGCGCTGGACTGAGCGACAGCGCGCCATGCTTGCTGCGATGGGCGTGCGGCTCTGGGAGCGCGAGGCAATGACCGCCGCCGAGGCCGGTCCGCAGGCCGACGTCGTCGAGGTCGCGGTCGAAACCGTCGCTGTGGCC
>JAYTYH010000158.1:0-21194 GCA_043742485.1 Rhizobacter sp. | reverse complement strand
GCTCGAGCAGGCCGACCGCGCCATCCTGTTCAAGACCGGCGCCAAGGAGATCGGCGCCCGCTTCGGGATCATGCCGAGCTTCATGGCCAAGTGGAACGCCAAGCTGCCCGGTTGCAGCGGCCACATCCACCAGAGTCTGAAGGAGGGCCCCGACGGCAAAGCCAACCTGTTCTTCGACGCCGCCTCGCCGCGCAAGATGAGCCCGTTGTTCGAGAGCTATGTCGCCGGCCAGGTCGCCTGCCTGATGGAGTTCGCGCCGATGTTCTGGCCGACCATCAACAGCTACAAGCGCCTCGTCGACGGCTACTGGGCGCCGGTCAAGCCGACCTGGGGCATGGACAACCGCACGGCGAGCTTCCGCGTCCTCGCCGGCAGTCAGAAGGCGACGCGCCTCGAGACGCGCTGCCCCGGCGCCGACGTCAACCCGTACCTCGCCATGGCGGCGGTGATCGCCGCCGGCCTGCACGGCGTCGAGAAGGGCCTGAAGCTCGGCGCTCCGATCACCGGCACCAACGTCGGCGGTGAAGACGTGCCGCGGGCGCCGCGCACGCTGATCGAGACGACGCGCGTCTTCGAGAAGTCGCAGGTCGCGCGCGACTGGCTCGGCGACGCCTTCGTCGACCACTTCGCCGCCACCCGCGACTGGGAATGGCGGCAGTGGCTCGACGGCGTCACCGACTGGGAAATGAAGCGCTACTTCGAGATCGTCTGATGCGCTGGCTCCGCCCTCGCGCCGCCGCGCTCGCCCTGACGGCGCTGCTCGCGGTGCCGGCCCAAGCGGTCTCGGTGAAGATCGCCACCGCCTTCGATCCGCAGACGCTGGACCCGCATTCGCTGGCGCTGCTGTATCACACGCGGGTCGTCTTCCAGATCTACGACTCGCTCGTCAATCGCGATGAGAGCTTCCGGGCCGAGCCCGGGTTGGCGCTGTCGTGGCGGGCCACCGGGCCGAAGACGTGGCAGTTCACGCTGCGCCAGGGCGTCGCCTTCCACGACGGCACGCCGTTCACGACCGACGACGCCGTGTTCTCGATCCAGCGCGCGCTCGGCACCACGTCGCAACGCGCGTTCCAGCTCAAAGGCGTGCTCGGTGCAAGCAAGGTCGACGAGCAGACGCTGGAGGTCGCGCTCGAGTCGCCCGACGCGGTGCTGCCCGAGAAGCTCATCGGCATGCCGATCATGAGCAAGGCATGGGCCGTGGCGAACAAGGCCGAGCTCGCGCAGGATTTCAACGGCAAGCAGGAGACCTTCGCCGTGCGCCATGCCAACGGCACCGGTCCGTATCTGCTCGAGCGCTACGAGCCCGACGTGCGCGTCGTGCTGAGGAAGAACCCGCGCTGGTGGGGCTGGAGCGAGAAGCGCTCGGGAAACGTCGACGAGGTCACCTGGCTCACGATCCGCTCCGACGCCACCCGCCTGGCCGCGCTCATCTCCGGCGAGGTCGACGTGGTGCTCGACCCGCCCATCCCCGACGTCGCGCGACTGAAGACCGAGAGCGCGCTCACGGTCCAGCAGATCCCCGACATCGGCGAGCAATACCTCGCCTTCGACCAGTGGCACGACGAGCTCGAAGGCAGCGACGTCAAGAGCCGCAACCCGTTCAAGGACCTGCGCGTCCGCCAGGCCGTCTATCACGCGATCAACGTCGAGCTGATCGTGCAGAAGGTGCTGCGCGGCGTCGGCGTGCCGACCGGCGCGTTTCTCTCGACGCGTGTCGACGGCTCGCCGGCCGAGCTCGACCGCCGCCTGCCCTTCGACCCGGCGAAGGCGAGGGCGCTGCTCGCCGAGGCCGGCTACCCGAACGGCTTCTCGGTCACGCTCGACTGCGTCAACGTCGCCTGGCGCGAAGCCGTCTGCCAGGCGATGACAGCGATGCTGACGCAGGTCGGTATCCGCACGACGTTGCGCTCCCTGCCCACGAACCAGTTCTTCCCGAAGCTGAGCCAGGGCCAGATCGGCCTCGCCGAGTTCGGCTGGACCGCGGGCACCGACGCATGGGGCTCGCTCAACGCGCTGTTTCGCAGCTACGACAAGGCCGGCTTCGGAACCTTCAATGCCGGCCGTTTCTCAAGCCCGAAGCTCGACGCGCTGATCGACTCGTTGCGCGTCGAGCCCGACCTGACACGCCGCCGCGCCCTGGTCGCCACCGCGCTCCGCCTCGTCGCCGACGAGCTGCCGATGGTGCCGCTCTACCGCCGCACGCTGACCTACGCCATGAAGAAGAAGGTGCAGCTCGTGCAATGGCCGAGCGATGCGCCCGAGCTGCGCTGGCTGCGTGTGAAGTGAGCCGCGCTTTCCCGTTGCAACACTTTTCGCCACCAACGCCATGACGATCACCCGCTTCTCCTTTCCCACCACCATCCACTTCGGTCCGGGCGCGCGCAAGCTGCTCGGCCCGCATCTCGCCGGGCGCGGCCTGAAGCGCCCGCTGCTCGTCACCGACAAGGGCCTGGCGGCGCTGCCGCTGATGGCCGAGCTGGTCGCCGATCTCGAAGGCGCCGGCCTCGCACCCAGGGTCTACGGTGGCGTCTTCGGCAACCCGACCGGACCGCAGGTGATGAACGGCGCCGCCGACTACAAGGCGCACGGCGCCGACTGCGTCGTCGGCGTCGGCGGTGGCGCTGCACTCGACGTCGCCAAGATCGTCGGCGTGCTGGCGACGCATCCGGGCGACGTCATGGAGTACGTGTGGGACCACCCGCAGGTGCGCGCCATCGACGAGAAGAACGTGCCGTATTTCGTCGCCCTGCCCACGACCTCGGGCACTGGCAGCGAGGTCGGCCGCAGCTCCGTCATCAGCGAGGAAGACACGCACGTCAAGCGCGTCGTCTTCTCGGCGCTGATCCTCGCCAAGGTCGTGTTCGCCGACCCGGAGCTCACGCTCGGCCTGCCGCCCGCGGTGACCGCCGCAACCGGCATGGATGCGCTGACCCACAACGTCGAGAGCTATCTCTCGCCGGCCTATCACCCGCTCTGCGACGGCATCGCCCTCGAAGGCGTGAAGATCGCGGCGCGCTCGCTCGCCACGGCGGTGCGCGAGCCGGCAAACATCGATGCCCGCGCCGACATGATGATGAGCTCGATGATGGGCGCCATCGCGTTCCAGAAAGACCTCGGCGCCGTGCACTCGTGCGCCCACGCGCTCGGCACGGTCTGCGACATGCACCACGGCCTGGCCAACGCCTTGATGATCGACACCGTGCTGGCCTGGAACGTGGCTTCGGCACCTGCCAAGTTCGAGGAGCTGGCACACGCCGTCGGGGTGACCGGAGGCGCGCAAGGCTTTCTCGCCTGGCTGAAAGAGCTCAAGCGCACGATCGGCATCGCGCCGAGCCTCTCGGCCGCCGGCGTCAGGAAGGAGCAGATCGCGCGCATGGTGGAGATCGCCGTTGCCGATATCTGCCACCAGACCAATCCGCAACCCGTCACATCGAAGGACTTCGAGCGTCTGTTCACGGAGGCGATGTGATCGGGAACGCCGACCGCGTCAAGGTCGGCATTTCGGCCTGCTTCTTCCACTCCGACGTCGCCCGGCCCATCTTCACCGGCAAGACGCTGCAGTACGTCGAGCAGTCGATCGCGCACTGGGTGATGTCGACCGGCGCGCTCGCCGTGATGATCCCGAACCCCACCGGCGAGACGCAAAAGGGCGACGCCGCGCTGCACGACTACGCCGGCTGGCTCGACGCGCTGGTGCTCGAAGGCGGCTCCGACATGTGGCCGGGCAGCTATGGCGAAACGGCGCTGCAGGACAAGTGGCAAGGCGACCGCGTCCGAGACGACTACGAGATCGCCTTGCTGCGCGCCTTCGAGCATGCAGGCAAGCCGGTGCTCGGCATCTGCCGCGGCCTGCAGGTCATGAACGTCGCCCATGGCGGCACGCTCTACCAGGACATCGACACCTTGCGGCCCGGCGACGTCAGCCACCGCGACGCCGGCCTCTACGACCGCAATCTGCATCCGCTCGAATTCGAGCGCGGCTCGCGCCTCGCCGAGATCTTCGAAGGCGCTCCGACCGCGGTCGTCAACAGCGTTCATCACCAGGCGATCAAGGGTCTCGGCGCCGGCCTCGTCGTCGAGGCACGCTGCCCGGGCGACGGCATGATCGAAGCGGTTCGCCGGCCGGGCGGCTCGTACATGGCCGCGGTGCAGTGGCATCCCGAATTCCACCGTCGCGGCGAGGGCACGCTCGACGACCGCCCAATGCTCGACGACTTTCTTCGCGCGGCCCGTGCCGCGAGAACGCCATGACCCAGCTCACCATCACCAACCCCGCGACCGGCGCGACCCTCGCCGAGTTGTCGAGCGACAACGCCACCAGCGTCACCGCCAAAGCCGTGCTGGCCCGCGCGGCGCAGCCGGCGTGGGCGGCGATGCCGCTGGTCGACCGGCAGGCCTGCATCGCCCGCTTTCGCGCCGCCGTCGAGGTCGGGATCGAAACGCTGGCGACGACGCTGACGCAGGAGGTCGGCAAGCCGCTGGCGCAGTCGCGCAACGAACTCAACGGCTTTCTCGGCCGCATCGATTTCTTCCTGGCCCAGGTCGCCGCCTCGACGGCGCCGGAGACTGTTTTTTCCGACGCGTCGATGACCGAGCGCATCGACCACGACCCGCTCGGCGTCATCGCCAACATCTCGGCCTGGAACTACCCGTACTTCGTCGGCGGCAACGTCTTCGTGCCGGCGCTGCTCTGCGGCAACGCCGTGCTCTACAAGCCCTCCGAGTGCGCGACCCTGACCGGCCTGCACATCGACCGCCTGCTCCACGCCGCAGGCATCCCGGCCGACGTGTTCATCACGCTCGTCGGCGGCGGCGAGGTCGGCGCCGCACTGCTCGAGCAGAAGGTCGACGGCGTCTTCTTTACCGGCTCGGCGGCGACCGGCGCGAAGATCGCCGCGGCGATGGGTTCGCGCATGGTGCGCCTGCAGCTCGAGCTCGGTGGCAAGGACCCGACCTACGTCGCCGACGACGCCGACGCCAAGGTCGCCGCCGAGTCGCTGGCCGACGGCGCCATGTACAACACCGGCCAGAGCTGCTGCTCGGTCGAACGCATCTACGTCCACGAGAAGATCCACGACGCCTTCGTCGCGCACTTCCTGAGCGCGGTCGCTTCGTTCACGGTCGGCGATCCCATGGTCGAGGGCACCTACATCGGTCCGATCACGCGGGCGCCGCAGCTCGCCGTGCTGCAGGCGCAGGTCGCCGATGCGCTCGCCAAGGGCGCGCAGCTGCGCACGGGCGGGAAGGCGATCGATCGCGTCGGCAGCTGGTTCGAGCCGACGGTCTTCACCGGCGTCGACCACACCATGGCGCTCATGCAGGACGAAAGCTTCGGTCCGATCATCGGCATCCAGAAGGTGGCCAGCGACGAGGAAGCGCTGGCGCTGATGAACGACACGCGCTACGGCCTCACCGCCGGCATGTTCACGAAGAGCGAAGCGCGCGCCGGCAAGCTGCTCTCGAAGGTCAACGCCGGCAGCGTCTACTGGAACTGCTGCGACCGTGTCAGCCCGCGCCTGCCGTGGTCGGGGCACGGCGAGTCGGGCGTCGGCGTGACGCTCTCGACCTACGGCATCCAGGCCTTCACCCGGCCACGCGCCTGGCACCTGCGCACGCCGTGAGCGGCCGCGGCCGGCTGGCGCTGTTCGATCTCGACGGCACGCTGCTGACCGGCGACACCGACGCGCTCTGGTGCGAGTTCCTGATGAGCGAAGGCGTGCTCGAGCGAGACGCGTTCGAAGCGGTCAATGGCGATGTCTTCGAGCGCTACGGGCGTGGCGCCATCACGCCGGCCGAGTACTGCGCCTTCTATGCCGGCACGCTGCGGGGCAAGGGCGCAGCCGGCTGGGCGCCGCACCGCGAGCGCTTCGTCGCCACGGCGATCGCGCCGCGCATCCCCGCGGCAGCGCGAGCGCTCGTCGATACCCACCGTGATGCCGGCGACACCCTCGTGCTGACGACCGCGACCAACCGCTTCCTCACGGAGCCGATCGCCGACTTGCTCGGCATCGGCGAGCTGATCGCGACGGAGCTCGAACGCGGGAACGAAATCGGGAACGAGCGCAGCGTCTTCACCGGCCGCAATACCGGCGTGCTGAACATGCGCGAGGGCAAGGTCGAGCGCCTTCACGCGTGGCTGTCGTCGCGGGGCACCGAGCCCTCGTCGCTCGACGTGGCGACCTTCTACAGCGACTCCGTCAACGACCTGCCGCTGCTTCGCGCCGTGGGCCATCCTGTGGCCGTCGATCCCGACGCTCGGCTCCTCGCCGAAGCGGCAGCGCGCGGCTGGCCGGTGCTGAAGCTGGCGCGCTGATCGCGGCAGCCTGGCCGCTCAGCCGAGAACGACTTCGCCGACCGGGATGGCGTTGAGGACCGCCAGTTGCGACGGCCTCGGCTCGCGGGCGCGGAGCGTGGCTGCCTCAGCCACGATGGCGACCTTCTGCGTCACCAGCTTGCGGGTCTCGTCGCGCTGCAGCGTCATGCCGGTTTCGGCGCGGCGCAGGGCGTCGGCCAGCGTTTCGCCGGCGAGCATCTGCGTGATACCGACGTTGAGGACGACGCGGGCGATGCGCGGCGCGATCTGGCGGTCTTCGAGGCGGGCGTTGATCCGGGCGATGACGTTGGCGGCGTCGGCGACGCGCGTGCGCGGCAGGACGACGCCGAACTCGTCGCCGCCGAGACGGCCGGCAACGTCGCGCCGGCGCAGCGTCTCGCGCAGCGCGGTGCCGATCTGGCGCAGCGCCTCGTCGCCGTTGGGATGGCCAAGCAGTTCGTTGATGCGTTTGAGCTGATCGACGTCGCAGAAGAGCACGGTGGCGAGCTCCGGCGCCGGCGCCACGGCGCGCTCGGCCAGGTCGAGGAAGTGGCGGCGGTTCGGCAGCCGTGTCACGGCGTCGACGTCGACGAGGTGGCGGAGCTTGCGTTGCGATTCGCGCAGATGAGCGATCTGGCGCTCGTGATTCATGGCCAGCGTGACCTGCGTCGAGAGCAGTGCCAGCGCCGCGGTGGCGAGCGTGGCGGCGGCGCCGATATCGGCTGCGGCGATCGCGAACGGAACGATGCCGACGGCGACCACCAGCCACATTGCCTGCACCGCGGCGGCGGCGGCGAAGCCGGCGACCAGCATCTTCAGCGTCGACGTGACCGCGAAGTCCTCGAGGCGCGAGACCGCGGCGGCGGCGTAGAGCGTCACGACCAGCACGGCGATGGCGAAGACCTGGTCGGGTGACACCGACTCGAACGGTGCCAGCCAGGTGCCGCAGGCAACGAGACCGGCGACGGCGAGCACGACGGCGTCGGCCCATGCCGGCACCGAGCTGGCGCCGCGCGAATAGAACTGGCGCACGCCGACCAGCATCGCGATCGGCCACTGCAGCGCCAGCAGCGCCGCGACCGGGGCCGCGACGTCGTGGCGGCCGCCCCAGGCTTGCAGGCCGAGCGAGCCGACGAGCAACACGTGGCCGGCGATCCACCACAGCGAGCCGCGGCGGGCGCGCTGCCGCAGCACGATCGTGGTGGACAAGGCCGCCGCGATGAAAAGCGCGACCGCGACGGCGATGTAGAGCGAGGGCAAGTGAAGGGACATGCCTAAATTCTAGGCAGCGGCCCCGGCCCGCAAGGGCCTGCTTTGCATGCTGCCGACCAGCCCGCGGCGGAAAGCGTTACGAATTGGCACGCCTCGCGGGGCGCCTCGTACACTGGCTCGGCGAATGCGCGCCACCACCCGTCAACTGCTCGACGCCTTCTGGCGCGCCGTCACCTATTGCCTGCACCCGAAGGTGGTGGCACTGTCGCTGGCGCCGCTGCTCGTCGTCGGCGGCGCGGCCGGGCTGCTCGGCTACTTTTTCTGGGAGCCCGGCGTCGCTGCGGTGCGCGCCGCGCTCGAAGACTGGACGCTGCTCGCCGCCTTGTTTTCCTGGCTCGACGCCATCGGCGGCGGCGGCTTTCGCAGCGTCGTGGCGCCGCTCGTCGTCGTCGCGCTGGCGGTGCCGGTGTTCGTCGTCGCCTCGCTGTTCGTCGTCGCCCTGCTCATGACGCCGGCCATCGTCGGCCTGGTCGCGGCGCGCCGGTTCCCGCGCCTCGAACGGCGGCAGGGCGGCGGCTTCTGGCAAAGCCTGCTCTGGTCGGCCGGCTGCACGGCGGTGGCTCTCGTCGTCCTCGTCGTCAGCATCCCGCTCTGGTTCGTGCCACCGCTGATCCTCGTCGTGCCGCCGCTGATCTGGGGCTGGCTGACGTACCGCGTGCTCGCCTTCGACGTGCTCGCCAGTCACGCCAGCGGCGACGAGCGCCGGCGCCTGCTGCGGGCCGAGCGCTGGCCGCTGTTCGGCATGGGCGTCGCGGCCGGCACTCTCGGCGCCGCGCCTTCGCTGCTTTGGGCGGTGAGCGCACTCGCCTTCGTGTTCGCGCCGCTGCTGATCCTCGCCTCGATCTGGCTCTACACGCTCGTGTTCGCGTTCTCTTCGCTTTGGTTCGCGCACTACCTGCTCGCCGCCCTCGAGCGCCTTCGTGGTGCCGCGGTCGTCGCTCCACCTGTCCTTGTCCTTCCCGAGAACCTTCCGCCATGAACTTCGGCCTCATCATCATCGGCGACGAGATCCTCTCCGGAAAGCGCACCGACAAGCACCTGCCCAAGACGATCGAATTGCTCGAGGCACGCGGCCTGTCGCTCTCATGGGCGCGCTACGTCGGCGACGAGCCCGCGCGCATCCGCGACGACCTCGCCTTCGCCTTCGCCAGTGGCGACGTGGTGTTCTCGTGCGGTGGCATCGGCGCCACGCCCGACGACCACACGCGGCAGTGCGCGGCGGCGGCGCTCGGCGTGCCGCTCGAACTGCATGCCGAGGCGCGCGACCTCGTCCTCGAGCGCATGCGCGACATGGCGCGCGAGCAAGGCAAGCCTTACGAGCCCGACCGAGACGACAACCGCCACCGCCTCGACATGGCGCGCTTTCCGCAGGGCGCCGAGATCATCCCGAATCCGTATAACAAGATTGCCGGCTTCGCCGTGCGCACCGGTTCGGCGCGAAAGGGCGGTGTCTTCTTCGTGCCGGGCTTTCCTGTCATGGCCTGGCCCATGATCGAGTGGGTCCTTGACCACCACTTTCGCGAGCTCCACGCAAGTCGGCAGACGCGCGAGCGCTCGATCATCGTGTTCGGCACGATGGAGGCGACGCTGACGCCGCTGATGCAGCGGATCGAGGCCGATTTCCCGGGCATCAAGGTGTTCAGTTTGCCGAGCGTCGATCATCCGCAATGGGGCCGGCACATCGAGCTCGGCGTCAAGGGAGACGCCAGTTCGATGGCCGCCGCATTCGCGAAGATGCGCAACGGTCTGGTGGAACTGGGCGCCGAGCTGGGCCCCGAACTGGTGCGATGATCGCTTGGTGAGCGCCCGACCATGGTGCGTTCGGGTGCACTGGCCCGGCGCTTCGCCAGTGAAATCACTGGCATGTTTTCTGCTAAATTTTTGTGCGTTCTATTCGGCCGCGTCGGAAATCTCCGTGCGGCCGGCGCCCCGCAAATCGAATTCAACCTGTCTGGAGAGTGATTGATGGCAAAGACCGTCGCCGACGTGATGACCATGGTGAAAGACAGCGAGGTCAAGTTCATCGACTTCCGCTTCACCGACACACGCGGCAAGGAACAACACGTCACGGTGCCGATCTCGCACTTCGACGAAAGCAAGTTCACCGATGGCCACGCTTTCGACGGCTCGTCGATCGCCGGCTGGAAAGGCATCGAAGCCTCCGACATGCAGCTCATGCCGGACCCGGACACCGCCAACATCGATCCGTTCTACGAAGAGCCGACGCTGATCCTCACCTGTGACGTGGTCGAGCCGGGCGACGGCAAGCCCTATGAGCGCGACCCGCGTTCGCTGGCCAAGCGCGCCGAGGCGTACATGAAGGCCTCCGGCCTGGGTGACGCCGCCTACTTCGGCCCCGAGCCCGAGTTCTTCATCTTCGACAGCGTGCGCTGGCAGGTCGACATGTCGGGCTGCTTCTACAAGATCGAATCTGAAGAGGCCTCGTGGAACTCGGGCAAGGAATACGAGCACGGCAACTCCGGCTACCGGCCGACGGTCAAGGGCGGCTATTTCCCGACGCCGCCGATCGACTCCATGCAGGACATGCGCTCCGAGATGTGCTTGGTGCTCGAGTCGCTCGGCATTCCGGTCGAAGTGCACCACCACGAGGTGGCACAGGCGCAGATGGAGATCGGCACCAAGTTCTCGACGCTGGTGCAGCGCGCCGACTGGCTGCAGCTGCAGAAGTACGTGATCCAGAACGTGGCCCATTCGTACGGCAAGACGGCCACCTTCATGCCGAAGCCGATCGTCGGCGACAACGGCTCGGGCATGCACGTGCACCAGTCGGTCTGGAAGGGCGGCAAGAACCTGTTCGCCGGCGACGGCTATGCCGGCCTCTCGGAATTCGCCCTCTTCTATATCGGCGGCATCATCAAGCACGCCCGCGCCCTCAACGCGATCACGAATCCGGGCACCAACAGCTACAAGCGTCTGGTCCCGGGCTTCGAGGCGCCGGTCAAGCTCGCCTACAGCGCCAAGAACCGGTCGGCATCGATCCGCATCCCGCACGTCGCCAATCCGAAGGGCCGCCGCATCGAGGCGCGTTTCCCGGATCCTCTCGCCAATCCGTACCTCGCCTTCACCGCGCTGTTGATGGCCGGCCTCGACGGCGTCGAGAACAAGATCCATCCGGGCGAAGCGGCCACCAAGGATCTCTACCACCTGCCGCCTGAGGAAGACGCGAAGATCCCGACTGTGTGCTCAAGCCTCGAACAGGCGCTCGATTACCTCGACAAGGGACGCGCCTTTCTGCTCAAGGGCGGCGTCTTCACGGAAACCTATATCGATGCCTACATCGAGCTCAAGATGCAGGAAGTCACGCGTTTCCGCATGACCACGCATCCGGTCGAGTTCGATATGTATTACTCACTCTGACGGGGCAGTGGGGCGGCGGTGCCGCCCCCTTCTCGGTGGTGCGAGACAATCGCCCGGGCCTTGTCGGCGCGGTCGTCCGGCCGGGCGTTGAAGGGTCTGGAGACGAATGCATGACCCGGCGCACCACCCTTTTGTCGATCGCAGCTCTCGTAGCGGGCGGCACTGCCTTCGGTGCGGTACAGGCCCAGGCAACCGACGGCAGCGTCATGTACCGCTGCCCGGGCAACGATTACAAGAACACGATTTCCGCCAAGGAGGCCGAGAAGCTCGGCTGCCGCAAGATCGAAGGCGCGCCGATCACCATCATCCAGACCAGCAAGCCCCAGCCGCGCTCGGGCGCGGCGGTGCCGGTGACGTCGGGCGCGTCCGGCATGCGCATCGATCCGGTCGCCCAGCGGGCCCGCGACAGCGATGCTCGCCGCATCCTCGAGACCGAATTGAAGACCGAGGAAGACAAGCTCGCCGATCTGCAGAAGGACTACAACGGTGGCCAGCCCGAGAGGCAGGGCAACGAGAAAAACTATCAGAAGTACCTCGACCGCGTCGCCGAGATGACCGCCGCGATCCAGCGCAAGCAGACCGACATCGCCGCGATCCGCCGCGAGCTTCAGAAGCTGCCGCAGCCCCGACCGCAGTGACGCCTCCGGCACCGCCAGAGCCGCTTTCGCCGGCCGACGGTGCCGCCGGCCACGCCGCTCTCGACCTGCTGGCGACGATGGTCGCCGTGGTCACGCCCGAAGGCGAATGCATCTTCGCCAACTCGTCGTTCGAAACGGTTCTCGGGCTGTCGCGCCGGAGCATGTCCCGCCGCTCGGTGTTCGACTGGTTCATCGACGCCCAGGTGCTGCGCGACACGGTGGGCGCAGTCAGCCGCAACACCTTCTCGACGAGCCGCCTCGAGACGCAGCTGAAACGGCCCGGCGCCGGCCACGAGGCGTTGCCGGTGCACGTCACCGTGAACCAGATCGACGGCTCACGCAACGTCGTCTTCGAGCTTGTCGAGATCGAGCAGCAGACGCGGCAGGAGCGCGAGGAGCGCGCCCTCGAGCAGGCCCAGGCGACCAAGGAGCTCATCAGGAACCTGGCCCACGAGATCAAGAATCCGCTCGGCGGCATTCGCGGCGCCGCGCAGCTGCTCGAGATGGAGGTCGAGTCGCGCGCCCTCACGGAGTACACCCAGGTCATCATCAAGGAGGCCGACCGCCTGCAGGCGCTGGTCGACCGGTTGCTGGCGCCGCACCGCAAGCCGCACGTCGTGGGCAACGTGAACATCCATGAAGTCTGCGAGCGGGTGAGGGCGCTGATCGTTGCCGAGTACCCGCGCGGCCTCGTCACCGAGCGCGACTACGACATCTCGATTCCGGAGTTCCGCGGCGACCGCGAACAGCTGATACAGGCGGTGCTCAACATTGCCCACAACGCCGCCGAGGCGCTGGTCGAGCGCATCGAGCTCGGTGATGCGCGCATCACGTTCCGCAGCCGCGTCGTGCGGCAGGTCACGCTCGGCAAGCATCGATATCGTCTGGCACTGGAATTGCATATCGAGGACAACGGACCGGGCATGGCAGAGGGCTTGCGAGAGCGGGTCTTCTTCCCACTCGTCTCGGGCCGCGAAGGCGGTTCCGGACTCGGCCTGACTCTCGCGCAAACCTTCATCCAGCAGCACCATGGCACGGTCGAATTCGAAAGCGAGCCGGGTCGAACGGTTTTCAAGATCGTGATTCCCATCCAATGAAACCTATCTGGATCGTCGACGATGATCAGTCGATCCGTTTCGTGCTCGAGAAGGCCCTGACGCGCGAAGAGTTCGCGGTTCGCAGCTTCACCAACACCCGCGACGTGCTGGCCGCGCTCGAAGTCGACGAGCCGCAGGTGCTGGTCTCCGACATCCGCATGCCGGGCGGCTCGGGCATCGAGCTGCTGACCAAGATCAAGGCCAAGCACAAGCTGCTGCCGGTCATCATCATGACCGCCTACTCCGACCTCGACAGCGCCGTCAACGCCCTCCAGGGCGGCGCTTTCGACTACCTGCCCAAGCCTTTCGACGTGCCCAAGGCGGTCGACCTGATCCGCCGCGCCGTCGAGGAAAGCCTCAACGACAGCACCGCCGAGATCCCGGTCGCGCAGGTGCCCGAAATCCTCGGCCAGGCACCGGCGATGCAGGACGTGTTTCGTGCCATCGGCCGCTTGAGCCAGAGCATCGTCACTGTGCTCATCACCGGCGAGTCGGGCTCGGGCAAGGAGCTCGTCGCCAACGCCCTGCACAAGCACAGCCCGCGGGCCGCCGGCCCGTTCGTCGCCATCAACACCGCGGCGATCCCGAAGGACCTGCTCGAGTCGGAGCTGTTCGGCCACGAGCGCGGCGCTTTCACCGGCGCCCAGACGACGCGCCGCGGCCGCTTCGAGCAGGCCGACGGCGGCACGCTCTTTCTCGACGAGATCGGCGACATGCCGTTCGACCTGCAGACGCGCTTGCTGCGCGTTCTCTCCGACGGCCAGTTCTATCGCGTCGGTGGCCACAACCCGATGAAGAGCAACGTGCGCGTGATCGCGGCGACCCATCAGGACCTCGAAGAGCGCGTAAAGGCAGGCTCGTTCCGCGAAGATCTCTTCCATCGGCTCAACGTCATCCGTCTGCGCCTGCCGGCGCTGCGTGAGCGCACCGAAGACGTCGCGCCCCTGGCTCGCTTCTTTCTGCAGAAGAGCGCGCGTGAACTGGGCGTCGAGGGCAAGCGACTGACCGAGACCGCAATCGCGCGGTTGAACCAGTTCGACTTTCCGGGCAACGTCAGGCAGCTCGAGAACATCTGCCACTGGCTGACAGTGATGGCGCCGGCGCAGCTCGTCGACGCCAAGGATCTCCCCCCGGAACTGCAGCCTCGGGCAGCGCCGCGCGTCGCCCCCGTGCTGGCGGCCGCGGCCGTGACGGCTCCGGCTTACGCGGCACCCGCAGCGGAGAGCGCCGCCGCATCGGCCGCGGCGACCCTGTCGTCGCCGGTCTTCGTGCCGGCCGTCGCAACCGCGGCGCCGAGCGAAGTCAACTGGCTTGCCGACCTCGAGCGCGAGGCGCGCGAGCTGCTGCGCGCCGGTCAGCCAATGGTGTGGGACACGCTTACCAAGAAGTTCGAGGCCCAACTCATTCGCACCGCCCTGGAGGCCACGCGCGGTCGCCGCATCGAGGCGGCGCACAAGCTGGGCATCGGCCGCAACACCATCACCCGCAAGATCCAGGAGCTCGGTCTCGAAGACTGAGCGGCTGGCCCGGCCCGGGGGCCCGCAGTGCTACAGGTGCATCCAGGCGAGCACGCCGAGAACGACGCCGATGATCGTCACGCCGTAGACGCCGAATTGCAGGCGCCGGCTCCTGGTGAGCAGCGCGATGGCGGCGAGCGCGATGGCGATCTGCAAGGCGGTCGTCGCCTGCTGCCAGCGATGCTCTTCGTGGATCTGGAGCTCGGTTTTCTCGCCCCACTCGTTCGATTGCTTCTCGAGCTCCAGCGCCTTGTTCTGGATTTCGCCTTTCTCTGACTTGTACCGAGCCGCCTCGGCGCGGTAGTACTCGCGACGCGCTTCCGGCACCACGTCGACGGCGAACTCAGCAAGGTTCTGGCGGTTGTTCTTGGCCTGATAGAAGGCCCACTGGTTGGCGGCCTCGGTCTTCTTGATCGCCGACTCGTTCTTGTAGAGACCGGCGTTGAGCTGCGCCAGGCCACCCATGTACGAGAAGATGGCGCCGACAGTCGCGATCAGCGCCGTGGCCACGGCGAGCCGGCCGGCCATGCCGTGCGGCTCGGCCTGCGATTGGTGCTCGACTTCGTGGTCGTGCGGGCCGTGCGCGTGAAAACCATGTTCGGACATCTCAGGCTCCCCGATCGATTCTTGTGTAGCTGACGAAAGCGTAGTGCAGGCCTTCGGCCGTCTCGCGTTCAGCGCGCGAAGTCTGCCTGAAGTCAGCGCGGTTCCAGGATGGAAAGTAGGTGTCGGCGGCGAAGGTGGCGTCGACTTCGGTGAGCTCGAGGCTGTCGACCATCGGCAGCGCCAGCGCGTAGATCTCGGCGCCACCGATGACGAAGGCACGGGGAGCGTCGGCCGTGAGAGCCAGTGCGGCCGCGAAGGAATTCGCGGTCTCGGCGCCGTCGGCATGCCAGGTGCCGTCGCGGGTGACGACGATGTTGCGACGGCCCGGCAACGGCCGGCCGATCGAGTCCCACGTCTTTCGGCCCATGACGATCGGCGAGCCGAGCGTGAGCGCCTTGAAGCGCGGCAGGTCACCGGGCAGGTGGACGAGCAGCTCGCCTCCGCGGCCGATGCCGCCGTCACGAGCGACCGAGGCGACGAGGCTGAGGGCAGAGCGAACCATACCGTGATTGTGGCCGCCGCCGCGATAATCGCGGCTGCTTCCGACCTGCCCAACCGACTCGCCGAACCGATGACATCGACCCTACCCATTGGCCCTTCGGATGCCGCCGAGCTCGCCGCCTGGCGAGCCGCTGCCGCGCGCTCGGCGCCGGCTGGCAATCTCGGCGCCTTGAGCTGGACGACACCGGAAGGCATCGTCGTCAAGCCGCTCTACACCGCCGCCGACGTCGCGAATCTGCCGGCCACCGACACGCTGCCCGGCTTTGCGCCCTACATCCGCGGCCCGCAGGCCACGATGTACGCGGTGCGGCCGTGGACGATTCGCCAGTACGCCGGCTTTTCCACGGCCGAGGCCTCGAACGACTTCTATCGCAAGGCACTGGCCGCCGGCGCGCAGGGCATCAGCGTCGCCTTCGATCTGGCCACCCACCGCGGCTACGACAGCGACCATCCGCGCGTCACCGGCGATGTCGGCAAGGCCGGCGTCGCCATCGATTCCGTCGAGGACATGAAGATCCTGTTCGGCGGCATCCCGCTCGACAAGGTCAGCGTCTCGATGACCATGAACGGCGCCGTGCTGCCGGTCCTGGCCGGCTACATCGTTGCCGCAGAAGAGCAGGGTGTCGCGGAGGACCAGCTCTCGGGGACGATCCAGAACGACATCCTCAAGGAGTTCATGGTCCGGAACACCTACATCTATCCGCCGGCGCCCAGCATGCGGATCGTGGGCGACATCATCGAGTACACCGCTCAGCGCATGCCGAAGTTCAACTCGATCTCGATCTCTGGGTATCACATCCAGGAGGCCGGTGCCAACCAGGCGCTCGAGCTGGCGCTGACGCTCGCCGACGGCCGCGAATACGTGCGCACCGCGATCGCGAAGGGTCTCGACGTCGATGCCTTCGCCGGCCGGCTCAGCTTCTTCTGGGCAATCGGGATGAACTTCTATCTCGAGATCGCGAAGATGCGGGCGGCGCGCGGCCTCTGGTTCAGGATCATGAAAGAGTTCGCGCCGAAGCAGGCCAAGAGCTCGATGCTGCGCACGCATTGCCAGACCTCGGGCTGGTCGCTGACAGCGCAGGACCCCTACAACAACGTCGTGCGCACGACCATCGAGGCGATGGCGGCGGTGTTCGGTGGCACCCAGAGCCTGCACACCAACGCGCTCGACGAAGCCATGGCCCTGCCCACCGAGTTCAGCGCCCGCATCGCCCGCAACACCCAGCTCGTGATCCAGGAAGAGACCCACATCACCGCGATCGTCGACCCGTGGGCTGGCAGCTACGCGATGGAGTCGCTCACCGCCGAGATGGCCGACGCGGCCTGGAAGATCATCGAAGAAGTCGAGGCGATGGGCGGCATGACGAAGGCCGTGCAGAGCGGCTGGGCCAAGCTGAAGATCGAGGCCAGCGCCGCCGAGAAGCAGGCCCGCATCGACTCCGGGCGCGATGTCATCGTCGGCGTCAACAAGTACAGATTGGCCGAAGAGGCGCTGATCGACACGCTCTCGATCGACAACCACGCGGTACGCGACAACCAGGTCGCGCGGCTGCGCTCGGTGCGCGAGAAGCGCAACGCCGTGGCGGTGAAGGCCGCACTCGACGCGCTTACGGACTGCGCCGGCGATGCCGCGACTGCCGGCACCGGCAACCTGCTCGACCTCGCCGTCAAGGCGATGCGCCTGCGCGCCACCGTGGGCGAAGTGAGCGATGCGCTCGAGGCCGCCTGGGGACGGCACCGCGCCGACACGCAGAAGGTCTCGGGCGTCTACGCCGCCGCCTACGACAGCGCCGAGGGCTGGGACCAGCTCAAGCGCGAGATCGCGGCCTTCGCCGAAGAAGAAGGCCGGCGACCGCGGGTGATGATCGCCAAGCTCGGGCAGGACGGCCACGACCGCGGCGCCAAGGTGGTGGCCTCGGCCTTCGCCGACCTCGGCTTCGACGTCGACATCGGGCCGCTGTTCCAGACCGCCGAAGAGTGCGCGCGCCAGGCGATCGAGAACGACGTCCACGCCGTCGGCGTCTCGACGCTGGCTGCGGGCCACAAGACGCTGGTGCCGGCGATCATCGAATCGCTGAAGGCGCAGGGCGGTGGCGACATCGTCGTCTTCGTCGGCGGCGTCGTGCCGCGCGGCGACTACGAGTTTCTCTACGACGCCGGTGTGAAGGGCATCTACGGCCCCGGTACGCCGATCCCGGCCAGCGCGAAAGACGTGCTCGAGCAGATCAGGCGCGCGGTGGCCGCGCACTGAGCCAAGCGAAAGTCGCGACGCGATGTTGCCGCCCGGCGACCAGGCCCTGCTCGACGCCATCGGCGCCGGCCCCGGCGAGCCGCAACGCCGTGCCGTCGCCAAGGCGATCACCTTGCTGGAGTCGACGCGAGCCGATCACCGCGCCCGCGCCGACGATTTCCTGACCGCCTTGCCCGCACCGGAACAGCCAGCTTTTCGCCTCGGCATCTCGGGCGTGCCCGGTGTCGGCAAGTCGACTTTCATCGAGGCGCTGGGCCTGCATCTCGTCGCTGCCGGCGAGCGCGTCGCGGTGCTCGCGGTCGACCCGAGCTCAAGCGTCTCGGGTGGCTCCATCCTCGGCGACAAGACACGCATGGACCGGTTGTCGGTCGATGCCAGGGCCTTCGTGCGGCCGAGCCCGAGCGGCGGCACGCTCGGCGGCGTCGCCGCGGCCACACGCGAGGCGATGCGGGTCGTCGAGGCGGCCGGTTATGGCGTCGTCATCGTCGAGACCGTCGGCGTCGGCCAGAGCGAAGCAGCGGTCGCGGGCATGACCGACATGTTCGTTCTGCTGCAGTTGCCGAACGCGGGCGACGACCTGCAGGCGATCAAGAAAGGCGTGATGGAGCTCGCCGATCTCGTCGTCGTCAACAAGGCCGATCTCGACACCGCCGCCGCTGCCCGTGCCGTCGGCCAGATCACGTCGGCGTTGCACATGGCGAGCCGGCGAGCGGGCGCGTCGTGGCCGCCGCGGGCGGTCGCCGTGAGTGCGCTCGACGGTGGCCAGGTGGCAGGCATCTGGCAACTTGCCGAAGCGTTTCGTGAAGCGCAGCGCGAGAGCGGCGCCGACCTCGAACGGCGCCGCACGCAGGCGCTGTCGTGGTTCTGGGAGCGCATCGACGCTGGCCTCAGGCAGTCGTTTCGCCGCCACGCCGGCGTCCGCCCGCAGCTCGCCGAGACGCTCGACGCCGTCGACGCCGGCCGCATGCCGGTGACGGTGGCGGCGCGCCGGATGCTCGCTGCCTTCGGTGCCGATATGGGTTCCGACATCAGTGCAGACATCGGTGCCGACGACCGTACCGCGTCGCCGCCGTCCGTGGCCGCGGAGCGCGCATGAACGAGAGCGACATCGAAGCCGTGCGGGCGTCGATCGGGCCGAGCCGCTTTCGCGTCGAGGCGGTGCAGACGAGCTCGGGCCGCGTCATCGCCAAGCGGCAACGACCGCCGCACAGCACCTGGCGAACGCGCATCGTTAACGCGCTCGCCGGCAGCTTTGGCGTGACGCTGCTGCGGGCGGTACCGGCGCACGGCGGCGCCCGCGGCCAGGAAATCGAGATCGAACGCCTGCAGGCGCTGCGTGCGGCTGGCGTGCGCGTGCCGGAAGTGCTGCACGCCGAGGCCGGTTTCTTCGTCATCAGCGAGCTGGCCGGCCCCAGCCTTGTCAGCCTGGTCGCGCGCGGCGGCGCGGCCGGCTTCGAAGCCTGGCGACGCGGCCTGGCCGCGCTCACCGAGACGCACGCGCGCGGCGGTTACCTGAGCCACGCCTTCGCACGCAACGTCATCGCCACCGCGGCGGGCCTGGCCATGATCGATTTCGAGGACGACCCGCTCGAGACCATGCCGCTCGACGCCGCGCAGGCGCGCGACTGGCTCGCGTATCTGCACTCGACCCTCTGGATGCTCGATCGGCCGATCGTCGAAATGCAAGCCGCCATCGCGATCCGCCTTGCCGACGAATCGCCTTCCGTGCGCGCTCTCGTCGAGGCCACCGGCCGCCGCTTGGCCCCGTTGCGCCACCTTCCGCGCTCGCGCCGACTCTGGGGCCGCAAGGTCGCCGGAGCACGCGCGCTCGGCGCCGTCTTTCCCTTGCCTAGCGTCGCCGAGACGACCATCGACGCCGCTTTCTGAACCACGAGAAGAGCCATGCACGACATCATCCAGCAGCTCGAAGCCAAGCGCGCCCGCGCCCGGCTCGGTGGCGGCGAGAAGCGGATCGCCGCGCAGCACGCCAAGGGCAAGCTGACGGCGAGGGAGCGCATCGATCTCCTCCTCGACGAAGGCAGCTTCGAGGAGTGGGACATGTTCGTCGAGCACCGCAGCCACGACTTCGGCATGGAGGCGAACCGGCCCCCGGGCGACGGCGTCGTCACCGGCTACGGGATGATCAACGGCCGCCTCGTGTTCGTGTTCAGCCAGGACTTCACCGTCTTCGGCGGCGCCCTCTCGGAAGCGCATGCCGAAAAGATCTGCAAGGTGATGGACCAGGCGATGAAGGTCGGCGCGCCGATCATCGGCCTCAACGACTCCGGTGGCGCCCGCATCCAGGAGGGCGTCGCGTCGCTCGGCGGCTACGCCGAGGTATTCCAGCGCAACGTCACGGCGTCGGGCGTGGTGCCGCAGATCAGCATGGTGATGGGGCCGTGCGCTGGCGGCGCGGTGTACTCGCCGGCGATGACCGACTTCATCTTCATGGTCAAGGACAGCTCGTACATGTTCGTCACGGGCCCCGAGGTCGTGAAGACGGTGACGCACGAGGAGGTGACCGCCGAAGACCTCGGCGGCGCACTGACACACACCACGGTGAGCGGCGTTGCCGATCTCGCCTTCGACAACGACGTCGACGCGCTCGCCATGCTGCGCCGCTTCTTCGACTACCTGCCGCAGAACAACCGCGCCAAGGCGCCGCACCTGCCCACGCAGGACCCGGCCGAGCGCATCGATCTCTCGCTCGACACGCTGGTGCCCGACAACCCGAACAAGCCCTACGACATCAAGGAGCTGATCGTCAAGACCGTCGACGACGGCGACTTCTTCGAGCTGCAGCCCGAGCACGCGAAGAACATCGTGGTCGGCTTCGGGCGCATGGACGGCGCCACCGTCGGCATCGTCGCCAACCAGCCGCTGGTGCTCGCGGGTTGCCTCGACATCAAGAGCAGCATCAAGGCGGCACGCTTCGTGCGCTTTTGCGACGCCTTCAGCATCCCGGTGATCACCTTCGTCGACGTGCCGGGCTTCATGCCGGGCACCGCGCAGGAGTACGGCGGCATCATCAAGCACGGCGCCAAGCTGCTCTTCGCCTATGCGGAATGCACGGTGCCGAAGGTGACCGTGATTACCCGCAAGGCCTACGGCGGCGCCTACGACGTGATGAGCTCCAAGCACCTGCGCGGCGACGTCAACTTTGCATGGCCCAACGCCGAAATCGCGGTGATGGGCGCCAAGGGCGCCGTCGAGATCATCTTTCGCGAAGAGAAGGGCGACCCGGCCAAGCTCGCCGCGCGCGAGGCCGAGTACAAAGCGAAGTTCGCCAACCCGTTCATCGCCAGCGCCCGCGGTTACGTCGACGACGTGATCCAGCCGCACGAGACGAGAAGGCGCATCTGCCGTTCGCTGGCGATGCTGCGTGACAAGAAGGTCGAGGACCCGTGGCGGAAGCACTCGAACGTGCCGCTGTGAGTGGTCGGGCGGGGTGGGGCGTCGGCTATCGCCCACAAGCCGGGCCGTGCCGCAGGGCAGTCTCAGGGTGGCCTGCATTGCCCTGAAGGTTCTGTCGCGATAGCGTGATAAGACCGACGAAGGCCGCGCGGCTGGCTCCATCAAAAAGCCAGCGAGTAGAACTGGTTCGCTGAAGACGAGGCTGGG
>JAYTYH010000157.1:0-3021 GCA_043742485.1 Rhizobacter sp. | reverse complement strand
TGCGCGCCGGTGAGAGCGAGTCGACGCACGCCCATGAAAAAGAAAAGCCAGAGGATCGCCACGTTTGAGGGCGTCGGCGCTGGCGTCTCGAATCGATCTCGCCCAACGAACAACGCGATTGCCGTAATGGCTCCGTAGCCTAGCCAGAGCCAGGTGAACTGGCGCGGTGTGAACGCCACCATGGCGAACGTGCATGTGACGAGCGTCGAGGCAAGGAAGATCATCCACAGCGGTGGGGCGGCGATCAGGAAGACGATCTGGATGACGAAGTTGGTGGCCAGTTGCGCGTTCAGTAGTCGCGCATCGCCGAGCTTCAGCAGCCAGCCTGCCGCGACCCCGATCGCAAACAGGCCCGTGCTGCCCACGCTCGCCGCCGCGAAGGCTGCGGCGACTGACCAGGTAATCGTTCCGGAGACGGCATAAAGGCCGATCACGATGGACTGAATCAATGAATTGACGACCGAAAGCAATGTCATCCGCAGACGGTGCGGCTGCAAGCTGGCTTGTTTCGGATCCATCGGTGCTGCCGTCTCTCTCGGGCGTCGCCCTTCAACTTGGATGGCAAATGCCGGGCTTGGGCAGGAAATTGCCTGCTCTTGCAGAAGTCTTCGACCTTTTGATGCGTAACTTGAGGGTCCATGCCGCGCCGCGCTCGATCAAGTCCGAGGAGGACTACCTGAACGCCTGTGAGACCGTGAACGCAGCCCGTGAAGGCATCGGCCGCCACATCGACTTCTACAACACGCGCCGACCGCAGCGATCGATCGTGGTGCTGTCCTGGATGCGCCCTGTACAGATCGATCAAGAGAGCAGAGGGCAGAAGCAAGCCCGTTGGACTGGAGGGCGATGCGGCGTTGGAGTTCGCTGTGACGAGGTGTTGCTATCCTCGCCGCCATGTCCTGGCCACAGCAGCAACTCGAGGCGGCAATGGCTGCCACGACAACCCAGCGGGAAGTGCCGCTTCTCAGCGGCAACGATTGCACGACCGTCGACACGCGCTTGCCGGACCTCATGTACAGCCCGAAACGCATGACGTTGGGAAAAGGCGCTCCCGTCTTATCGCCGCAGGATCGGGTCGGCCGGGCGACGATGCGCAACCTCGACATCGCCGACCCGCGGGAGATGCTCGCGACTCACGCGCGGGTCGGGCTGCCCGTACCGGGCACCAGCGGCTTTCGGCGCCACGGCCCGCCGGACGCTGCCGGATGACAGTGCAAGCGCGCCTCGCGGCCGCATTCCGTTCCCGGCGCTTCGTCTTCTGCCTGCTGGTCGGCGTCGCCGCCCTGGCGTCGTGGGCGCCTCGAGGCGGAGGTCCGATCGACCTGCGCTGGGACGGCGGCGCCTACTACATCCTGGGCACCTCGCTCGCGGCGGGTGACGGCTACCGCATGCGCAGCGAGCCAGGCGGCCTTCCGAGCAGCCTGCACCCACCACTCGTTCCCGCCTTCGTCGCACTCCACGAGGTCGTGTTGCAGACCACGGATCCGGTCGTCGTCGGGCGTGCGCTCAAGGTGTCGCTTTCGCTGTGCTCCGCCGCGTACGTGATCGCCGTCTTCCTCCTGCTCAGCGCCAACCTGCCCCTGGCGCTCGCCGCCGGCGTCACGCTGGTCGCGCTACTGCAGCCGCAGTACGTTTTCTTCTCGGGCGCCCTCTTCGCCGAAGGGCTGTTCGGCCTCTTCACGGTACTCTTCTTCGTCGTGCGCAAATGGCGGCGCGACGCCCTCGGGTTCGTCCTGTGCGGCATCTGCGCGGTCCTCGCCTACGAGGCGAGGACCGCGGGCATCGCACTGCTTGCAGCCTGGGTCGTCGATCACGCGCTTCGGAAGGAAGGCAGGCGTGCGCTCGTCGCGCTTGCCGTCTCAGCCGTCCTTGTGATGAGCTGGAGCGGCTGGATCAAGGCGGTCGAGTCGTCGCCGGAATACAAGCAGCCCGCGTATGCCTACCAGACGGAGCCGTGGCTCTACTTCAACGTGAGCTATGCACGCAATTTGCTGACGTACCTGGATCCTTCTTTTCCGGAGCTCGGGCCCCTGACCCCGAGCGGCTTCGTTCGCCGGGTGAAGTCGAACCTCAAGATCCTGCCGCAAGGCGTGGGCCAAGCGGTCAGCGGCTGGTGGACGCCGCGGGAGCTTGCGATTCCGCTCGGCGCGCTCGTTCTCGGCGGCTTGCTCCTGCTCGCCCGGCGCGAACACGCTCTCGTGGCCTATGTGACGCTCTCGTTCGCGGCGATATGCACGACACCCTTCCGGACGCAATTCCCACGCTATTTGCTGCCGCTTTACCCGTTCCTGGCCTTGGCGCTGTTCGAGCTCCTGGCATGGGTGGTGGCGCGCGTCCGGCTTCGCTGGCTTGCGCTTGCGCAGGCGCTCGCGGTCGCGGTCCCATGGGTCGTGCTCGCCGTGGTCGCGTACCGCGCGGCCATCGAAACGCGAGAGCTCTACGCGAGCCACCACCCGCAGGTGTCGTACGTCCAGAACGGGCGGCCGGTCAGCTACCGGCTTTTCTACTACGGCCCGGGAGCGGCGGATCTCGACGCTGCGCTCGACTGGCTGGACGTTCGTGCAGCTCCCGGCGACGTATTGGCCGCGGGCGACCCGCAGTGGGCCTATCTCAGGATCGGCCGGCGAACGGTGCTACCGCCGTTCACGCTCGATGGGCGAGAAGGCCAGCGGCTGATCGACAGCGTGCCCGTCAAGTACCTGGTCACGTCGACCGACCCGGACGCCTACAAGCGCTTCACCGCGCCGCTGCTCGCCGCCAACCCGCAGGCGTGGCGGCAAGTCTGGAGCGGTCCGAACGGCGTGGTCGTGATCCACGAACGCGTCGGCGCACCGCGACCCTGACGCTTCCTCACAGCTTCGCCGCACGATGACCGGCCAGGGCAGCGCCCTCACGACGGCCATGATCGGCCGCCGGAATCATCGGACGTAGAACTGGCCGGAACCTCGATCGAGCGCGCGCGCTATCGAGTGCGCGACTTGGTCGCTCGTCGCCCAGAGCGGGCCTTTCTTCTCGATCGCG
>JAYTYH010000156.1:0-1524 GCA_043742485.1 Rhizobacter sp. | reverse complement strand
CGCACCCACACCGGCCGGCTCGTCGCGTGGGTCGTGTTCTGGGGCGCGGGGGTGGTCTGGGTCGGTGCCAGCGTGCTGCACCAGCCGGTGTTCTTCATGAGCGTCGCGATCGTGCTGGTGTTCGTGTTCGCGATGGTCAACGGCATCTCGCTGGGCATCAGCGACAGCAACCCGATCTCGTCGGCCTTCGTGACCGCGGTCGTGCTGATGGCCGCGCTCGGGTTGAAAGACCCGATCGTCGGGCTGATGGCCGGGAGCATCCTGCTGGTTTCCTGCAGCGTCGCCGGCGACATGCAGCAAGACCGCTCGACCGGCTGGCGCCTGGGCACGCCGCGCACGATCCAGTTCCGCTTCCAGGTGATGGGGCTGGTGGTCGGCGCGGTCTTGTCGGTCGGCTTCGCAAAACTCTTCATGAGCGCCTACCCGGTGCTGGCGCTCGATCAGACGGTGTTGAAGGCCGCCGAGCAATCCCAGCAGTGGCAATCGACGATGACCTACAAGTTCGTCGGCGTGTTGCGCAGCCTGACCGACGACAAGCCCTATCAGCGCCATGCGATCGTGCTCGGCATCGCGATCGGCCTGGCGGTGCAGATCGCGCGCAAGCTGTTGTTCGCGAACCCGGCGTACCGGCGCTTCAAGGCCGGCGGCCGGCTCGGTGGCGCAGGCGATTTCGTGATCGACGCCGTGCTGCTGCCGTCGCCGTATGCCTATTCGTTCGGCGCCTTCCTGAGCATCGCGACTTCGGCCTGGTTGGCGATCGGCGGCGTGATCAGCAGCGTTGCGAACTGGCTCGGCCGGCGCGGCGCCAAGAACCGCCACGGCGACGACACGCTGTCGGACGACATGAGCACAACCTCGCTGATCGGCGGCGGCCTGATCGCCGGCGACGCGCTCGCGGCGCTCGGGCTGGGTGTCACGGGGCTGCTTGCGACGGTCGCGGCTTAAGGCGGCGCCGGCTGCGTCTTCTCAGGGGCCGGCGGCTCGACCGTCAGCCGCCCCTTGATCTTCTGGTACACCGCCTGCGGCAGGATCATCTGGCCGACCAGCTCGTCGATGTTCGCGTAGGGCCGGCCCGCGATGATCGCCTGCGTCCGTGCGGCGTTGATGCCATCGAGCGTGCGCAGCGTGGCGGCATCGGCCGAGTTCAGGTCCACGGCCGGCAAGTGGAGGTGCACGGTATCGCTGGCGGCCGGGTCGGCGGCGCTCAGGGCAATAGGCGGCGTGCACCAAGCGCTCGCCGGCGCTGCAGCGCTGGCGGCGCAGAGCATCAGGGCAGTCGGCGTCATGGCATGTCCTCGCGGTCGGCCGCGCGCGCTCAGCGCGGGCGGGTCCAGGTGCAATCCGGGTTGCTCGCTCGGCAGATGCTGCTGAGCCTGAGCGCGGTGCCGTAGCCATCACCTCAGGCGTTGATCGCGAGCGAGTCGTCGTCGTCGCTGACGAACATAGGCCGCCGTCGGCCGCACTTGCAGGCCCTGCCCGTCGCACCTTCGTCGGCAGCTCGATCAACAGCGCTTTCTCGGCCGC
>JAYTYH010000155.1:0-1597 GCA_043742485.1 Rhizobacter sp. | reverse complement strand
CGCGGCTGGCGACGCCGCCGGCCTGCCAGATCCAGCTCAGCAGCACGATGCCCTTGTCGTCCATCGTCTTGGCGAGCAGCTTGCCCACCTCGGCCGTCTTCCACTGGGCGCCGACCTCGTAGCTCGGCACCAGCGCCGGCATCAGGCCGATGTTGGCTTCGGCGACCTCGCCACCGGCGTAGGGCAGCGGATACAGGCTGATGTCGAGCGCGCCCTTCCTCATCGCCGAGAACTGGGCGTTGGTCTTCATCAGCGACGAGCCGGGATAGACCGCGGCCTTGAGGGCGCCGTTGCTGCGCTTCTCGATGTCGGCGGCGAAGCGGCGGCAGAGGCGGTCGCGGAAGTCGCCTTCGGTGGCGGTACCGCCCGGAAACTGGTGCGAGATCTTCAGCGTGCCGGCTTGAGCGAACGCGCCGGTGGTGCCGGCCGCGAGGCCGGCGACCGCCAGCGTCCGCATGCAATCACGTCGTGTCATGGTCATGGTCGTCTCCTGATGCTGTGCGTCCGTTCACCGCGTCCTTCGAAGCTCGAGTGCGGCCTCGTGGGCGGTTTCGTGCGGCGATTCTGCGGGCCGGGTCAAGGCACCGCCATCGGGGATGTCGCCATGCCGGCCGAGACCGGCGCGAGCTTCGTCAGGCCGCAGCACCGAGCTCGACGAGCACGAAAGCGTCGTCCTCGGCGATCTCGCGCAGCGAATCGAAGCGGCCCGACGCGCCGCCGTGGCCGACCTCGAGATTGATCTTCAGCAGCAGCGGCCGGCCGCCGGTCTTGAGCGTGCGCAGCTTGGCGACGTACTTCGCCGGCTCCCAGTACGCGACCTGGGTGTCGTTGAGGCCAGTGCGCACCAGCATCGCTGGCCAGGGGCCCGCCGTCAGGTTGTCGTACGGGCTGTAGGCCCGCATCCAGGCGTACTGCTCGGCGATCTTCGGGTTGCCCCATTCGATGAACTCGCCCACCGTGAGAGGCATCGTCTCGTCGAGCATGGTGGTGACGACGTCGACGAAGGGCACCTCGGCGATCACCGCCCGGAACAGCTCCGGCCGCAGGTTGGCGACGGCGCCCATCAGCAGCCCGCCGGCGCTGCCGCCCTGGATCGCGAGCAGGGCAGGCGCCGTCAGGCCGCGCGCCACCAGCGCCTCGGCGCAGGCGATGAAATCAGTGAAGGTGGTCGCCTTTCTCGCCATCTTGCCGGCCTCGTACCAGCTGCGGCCGAGGTCACCGCCGCCGCGGATGTGGGCGATGGCAAAGACGACGCCGCGGTCGAGCAGCGACACCCGCGTTTGCGAGAACGAGGGGTCGATCGGGATGCCGTAGCTGCCGTAGCCGTAGAGCAGCAGCGGCTGCGGGCCGCCGACCTTGCGGTCGCGGCGCCAGACCAGCGAGATCGGCACCCGCGTGCCGTCGGCGGCCTCGGCGAAGACGCGCTCGCTGGCATAGAGCGCCGGGTCGTAGCCGGGCACCGGCTGGCGCTTCTTCAGGACGCGCTCGTGGCCGACCAGGTCGTAGTCCCAGGTCGTCGTAGGCGTTGTCATCGAGGCATAGGCGAAGCGCAGCGTCGTGGTCTCGAACTCGGCGTTGGCGGTGGTGCGCACGGTGT
>JAYTYH010000154.1:0-3628 GCA_043742485.1 Rhizobacter sp. | reverse complement strand
CGTCGGCAGCGCCGTGCGCGCCTGTGCCCGCGTCACCGCGCCGCGAACGCTCGTCACCGACCTGCCGGCCGACCTGCCGCTGGTCGAGTGCGACGCCGTCCTGATCGAACGCGTGTTCGTGAACCTGCTTGAGAACGCCGCCAAGTACACGCCGAAGACGGCCTCGATCCGGATCTCGGCGCGCGCCGGCGACGGCCGCTTGCGCATCGTCGTGGCCGACGACGGACCCGGCATCCGTGCCGGGCAGGAGGCGGCGATCTTCGAGAAGTTCACGCGCGGCGCCCGCGAGTCGTCGATCGCCGGCGTCGGCCTCGGGCTGGCGATCTGCATGGCCATCGTCGAGGCCCACGGCGGCACCATCGCGGCCGCCAACGCGGCTGGTGGTGGCGCCGTGTTCAGCTTCACGCTGCCGCTGGGTACGCCGCCGGCGATGGAAGAGGAAGCGGCCGCGACCGCCGAATTCGACGAGGCGGCGCGATGAGCGAGCCGGTGCCGGTGGCGCTGCTCGTCGAGGACGACCGCCAGATCCGCCGTTTCGTGCGCAGCGCCCTCGAAGGCGAGGGCTGGCGCGTCTTCGAGGCGGAGACGCTGCGCCAGGGTCTCGTCGATGCCGGCACGCGCAAGCCCGACCTCGTCGTCGTCGACCTCGGCCTGCCCGACGGCGACGGCGTCGACCTGATCCGCGAGCTGCGCGGCTGGTCGCAGGTGCCGGTGATCGTGCTCTCGGCCCGCTCCGACGAGAACGACAAGGTGCGCGCTCTCGACGCCGGTGCCGACGACTACATCGAGAAGCCCTTCGGCGTCGCCGAGCTGCTCGCCCGCGTGCGCGCCAATCTGCGGCGGCTGCGCGCCGCCGCCGACGGCGAGGCCGGCGCCGCCATGCGCTTCGGCGATGTCGAGATCGATCTCGCCACACGCACCGTGACGAAGGCTGGCGTCAAGGTCCACCTGACGCCGATCGAGTACCGCCTGCTCGCCGTGCTCGTCGCCAATGCCGGCCGCGTCCTCACCCATCGCCACCTGCTGCGCGAGGTCTGGGGCCCGAGCCACGTCGAGCACAACCACTACCTGCGCGTCTTCATGGCCAACCTGCGCCACAAGCTGGAAAGCGATCCGGCGCAGCCGACGATGCTGCTCACCGAAACGGGAGTCGGCTACCGGCTGGCGGTGTAGTCGCTGCCGGTCGCAGGATCGCAGGCCATCGCCACCGCCGTCGCTTCGTCGAGCCGGCGGCCTTCGCGTAAGAGCCGATCGGTCTCGGCGTCGCCCAGGCGCAGGCGGCCGTCGATCACCACCTTTTCCCAGTGCGGGGCCTCCGGACCGCTGCTTTGCATCTGGCGGGCGGAGTACGTCTGTTCCGCGAATCCGCACAGGCGCAACGCGTCGTCCAGCCGGCCACGGCCGTGCGCGAGGATCGCCAGCGACGGTACGCAGAGCGGCACATCGCACTGCCTGCAGGCCGCGATCGCGGCCGGCAGCTCGCGCGCGGCGTCGTCGTAGCGGCCCAGCGTGAGCAGCAAGTCGACATAATTGTCCCAGGCCCAGGGCAGGTTGGCGTTGTCGGTGCCGGACATTCGGCGCACCAGCGGCTCGGCGCGCACCAGCGCTTCTTCGTGGCGGCCGAGGCCATCGAGTGCCAGCACGATGTTGGTCTCGGCGGCATCGGCGGCGGCCGCGAATCCGGCCTCGCGCGCCACCTCGAGCTCCTGCAGGCGCAGCGCCAGCTGCTTCTCGGGGTCGCGGCGCACGATCGCGGCATTGGCCAGCGAGCCGAGCGTGGTGAGGCGCCTGCGCGGTTCCCATTCTGGGTGTCGCGCGGCGATCGCCTCCATCTCCGTACACGCTGCATCCATCTCCGCATCGGCGCTGTGCGAGCTGCGGATCATGGCGGCGGCGGCGAGATGGCGGATGCCGTCGTCGTCCTGCGTCAGTGCGGTGCGCCACGCCACCCGCGCGATGTCGTGCGCGCCTCCCTGCAGGCAGGAGATGGCGGAGCGGGCGTAGTGATTCCAGTAGTGGCAACGCGACGCCAGGTCGAGCGTGTCGCCGGCCGCTTGCACGAGAGGCTCGCAGTCGGCCAGCCAGCGCTGGACCTGCAGCCGCCAGGGCGTGAAGGCGGTGAACAGGCTGGCCTCCGTGGCCAAGGAGATCGCTGCGACCGGATCGGCCTCGTGCGCCCATGCCAGCGCCTCGCCGATGTTGTCGAGCTCGGCGATGCAGGTTTCGTGCATGGCCGCCTGCGAGGTACGTTCGCGAACGTACGCCAGCACGGCCGCCGCGTGGCGGGCGCGCCAGGGTGCGTCGCCCCCGGGCTGCTTGTCGAGGCGCTGCAGGGCGTGTGCCCGCATCGTTTCGAGCAGGCGGTAGCGGGGCGGGTCGTCGGCACTCGCGCTCACCAGCGACCGGTCGACCAGCGTCGCCAGGCGATCGATCACCGTCCAGCGATCCTGCTCGCCGACGAGCGACACGACGAGCTCCAGCGCAAAGCCGCCCGCGAACACGCCGAGTGCCGCGAAAAGCTGTTGCTCCTCCGGCCCGAGCAACGAGACGCTCCACTCGAGCGCAGCTTGCAACGTGCGGTGCCGCCCGGCCGCGAGCCGGTGGCCAGTGGTGAGCAGCGCGAATCGGTCGGCGAGCGCGTCGCGCACGCCGCGCAGGCCGAGCAGCGGCACGCGTGCCGCCGCCATCTCGAGCGCGAGCGGCAGGCCGTCGAGCTGGCGGCAGATGTCGGCCAGCAGCGGCCGGGCTTCGGCGCCGAGGGCGACGCGGTGGTCGGCGAGCGCGATCCGGTCGCTCAACAGCGCGACGGCCGCTTCGTCGCCAGCATCGCCGCCGACGAGCAGCGGGTCGACGCGTTGGACCTGCTCTCCGGCCAAGCCGAGCGGGACCTGGCTGGTGACGAGCAGGTGCACGTTCGACACCTGATGGCGAAGCTGTTGCACCAGCGAAGCGGTGTCCGCCACGAGGTGCTCGGCGTTGTCCAGCACGACGAGTGCGCGCTCGATGTCGAGCATCGCCGACAGCTCGGGCGCCAGCCCGGCACCGTCGGCGCCCTGCTGGCCGAGAGCGCGGGTAAGTGCGGCCACGACCTGGCCGCCGTCGCTCAGCGGCGCCAGATCGACCCAGACGCGGCGGCGCGGCCATCGCTCGGCGCAGGCCAGCGCCAGCCGCGTCTTGCCGACGCCGCCGGGCCCGACCAACGTGACGCAGCCGGGCGAGGCCAGGGCGGCGTCGAGGCCTGCGAGATCGGCGTCGCGCCCGAACAGGCGGCCGGCGCGGCCGGGCAGCGGATCGGCCTTCGACGCGGCCGTTGCCGGCGGTACCGGCACCACCGGCACGACCGGCGCCGACGTTTCCGGCGTCTCGGGCGGCCGGGCCAGCGCCGCATCGGGATGCGTGACGACGCCGGTGAAGCGGTAGCCGCGCCCCGGTACGGTGGTGACGAGGTCGCCGCCCAGCACCTTGCGCAGCGTGCTCATCTGCGTGTGTAGATTCGACTCCTCGACGACCAGGTCCGGCCAGACGAGGTCGAGCAGATCGGACTTGCTCACCAGGTGGCCCGCCCGGCTGGCCAGCACGAGCAGCAGGTCGTACGCACGGGCGCCGAGCGCCACGGCATGCCCTTCTG
>JAYTYH010000153.1:0-2320 GCA_043742485.1 Rhizobacter sp. | reverse complement strand
GCAGACGTCGCCAATCGCGACCGCCTCGCCGGCGAGCTTCTTTTTCGACGAGGTCTCGATGATGGTCGGGCAGGCCCGGCCGCCGAACAGCAGCGAGGTGGTGTCGCTCTTCGGGTCGCAGCCGATGAGCAGCACCTTCTTGCCGAGCTGCGCCATCATGTAGCTCAGGTTGGCGAGCGTGAAGCTCTTGCCGATGCCGCCCTTGCCGTAGATGGCGATGATCTGTGTGGTCTTCGCGGCGGCTGATGTGGTGGGCACGGGATCGGGCTCAATCGCCGCCTCGGCACGCAGCCGCTCCATGAACTTGACCGGGCTGGCGGCCACGGTGGCTGCAACTGCGCTCATGAGCAGTCTCTCCAGTCGAGGATCATCTTCAAGCAGGCCGAGTCGTTGAACGCGACCGGGTAGGCCACAGCGGCTTGTTCGGCGCGCTCGCGGTGGGTGATCAGGCCTTCGAGCGAGACGCGGCCGTCTTCGACGAGTTGCTTGGTGGCGAGCAGGTCGGCTTTCTGCCATTCGGCCGCGGCACGCACACGCGCTTCGCGCATGAAGGCAGGCGCGAAGGCGAACGAGAGGCGCTCGCTGTAGAAGCCGGCGAGTACGACCTCGCCACCGGGCGCGAGGCGCGCGATCAGGCTGTCGAGAATCGAAGCGTCTCCGCTCACGTCGTAGATGGCGTTGTAGTCGCGGCGAGCGTCGTCGTCGGGATGGACGACGGCGTAGCCCGCCCCGCCCTGCTGACGGACCTTGTTCAATTCCCAGACCGTGGGCGGCGCGAAGCCGGCGGCGATCGTCATGCGCGCCAACAGCCGGCCGAGGACGCCGTGACCGACGATGAGATCGGGTGCCACGACCGGCGCGCCGTGACGGCGCTCGCCGGCGACAGCGTGATACGCGGTCGCGGCAAGCGCGAGCAGCGCGCCCTGCTCGCCCATGCTCGCAGCGATCGGAACGACTCGGTTGGCGTCGACCACCAGCGTCGAGGCGGCGCCGCCGAACAGGCCGCGCACTTCGCCGAAACAGCGCGCGCCCGGAACGAAGACCTGCTCGCCGACGGTGCGGCCCGAAGCCGGCCCGGCCTCGACGATGCGACCGACCGATTCGTAGCCCGGCACGAGCGGGTAACCCATGCCCGGGAACTGCGGCATGCGCCCGGTCCAGAGCAGCTTCTCGGTGCCGGTGCTGATGCCGCTCCACAGGGTGTCGACGACGATGTCGCCATCGGTCGGCGGTGTCAGCTCGAGGCGCCTCAGATCGAGGTGCTCGGGGCGCTCGAGAACGACCGCCAGCGTGTTCATTCGGGCGACCCGTCGAAGCGACCGCGAAGCGGGTTTAAGAGCGGGCTCATGGCAGCCGCACCGGGCGGCAACAAAGGCGACATACGGGACCAGGGCACGGTGTCATCTTAGACTTACTGTCTATAGTGTCAATCTGGGTTTACGAATTTGAGGCCTAGGGTTTTCGCGAAGGCTTGGTCGCGACCAGGAGCCGCGTCTGCAGCGGCAGGTGGGTGGCGCGAAGGCGCATTCCGGTGAAGCCGGCCGCCGCCAGCAACTCGATCAGGCGGGCACTCGAGCGCGGCCGGCCGCGGCCCATGGCAAGCAGGTAGAAACCGAAGTAGGCATCGCCCATCGGCTCGGCGCCCGGCGTCTCGGCCATCGGCTCGGCGACGAGCAACGTGCCGCCGACCGGCAAGGCCGCATTGACCGCTGCGAGCAGCACGGCGACGCTGGCGTCGTCATGATCGTGGAGGATGCGGACGAGCGTGACGATGTCGGCGCCTTTCGGCAGCGGGTCATGAAGAAAGCTGCCGCCGATCGCATCTGCGCGCTTGCCCATGCCGGCGGCAGCGAAGCGCTGCTTCGCGCGCGCGGCGACGGCCGGCAAGTCGAACAGCATCAGGCCGAGCCGCGGCAGCTTCGTGCCGGCGGCGATGAGGAACGTGCCCTCGCCACCGCCGACGTCGAGCACGGCGCGGTGACGACCGAGCGGATAGCCGGCGAGGATCTCGCCCGCGACCAGCGGCTGCGAAGCCGACATCAACTGCGAATAGGCCGACACCTCGGTGGCCTGCGCTGCAGCCGGCTCGGCGGCGCCCGCATACGGCCAGTACGCCGCCAGCCGCGAAGGTGCGCTCCGATCGCCACGCAGCAGTGCGACCGGATCGCCGAGGTCGGCGTAGAGCATCTCGTGGTGCTCGATCATGGCCGCGAGGCCGGCGTTGCCGACCAGCGGCGCGCCGAGCACGCCGAGGCCGAAGCGATCGTCGCCGCGGCGCTCGACGAGTCGCAGCGCCACCGCGGCCGACAGCAGGCGGTCG
>JAYTYH010000152.1:0-6204 GCA_043742485.1 Rhizobacter sp. | reverse complement strand
GAAGTCTAGCCGCCGCACGACGGCTGCGGCAGCCCGGCGTCAGCGTTCCGCGACCTGCAGCACGAGCTTGCCGAAGTTTTCGCCGCGAAAGAGTTTGAGCAGCGAATCCGGGAAGGTGTCGATGCCGACGACGATGTCTTCGCGGCTTTTCAACCGGCCATCGGCGAGGTAGCCGGCGAGCTCGGCGATGGCGCCCGGAAAGCGGTCCGCGTAGTCGAATACGACGATGCCTTCCATGCGGGCGCGATTGACGAGCAGCGAGAGGTAGTTGGCCGGTCCTCTGACCGGCTCGGTGTTGTTGTACTGGCTGATCGCGCCGCAGATGACGATGCGGGCCTTGCGGTTGATGCGCGTGAGCACGGCATCGAGGATCTCGCCGCCGACGTTGTCGAAGTAGATGTCGACGCCTTTCGGGCAATGCGCCTTGAGGCCGTCCTTGACGGAACCGGCCTTGTAGTCGATGCAGGCGTCGAAGCCGAGCTCGTCGACGACCCATGCGCACTTGGCCGGCCCGCCAGCGATGCCGACGACGCGACAGCCCTTGATCTTCGCGAGCTGGCCGACGGTCTGGCCGACGGCGCCGGCCGCACCCGAGACCACCACGGTCTCGCCGGCCTGCGGCTGGCCAACGTCCATGAGGCCGAAGTAGGCCGTCATGCCCGGCATGCCGAGGACGTTGAGCCACTGCGTGAGCGTGCCGGCGCCGAGGTCGACCGGCTGCAGCGCGCCGCGGCCGATGAGCTCGGCACTGAAGGCAGCGTATTCCTGCACGCCGAGCGCACCGCTGACGTGCTGGCCGACGACGAACTTCGGATTCGCCGAGGCGGCGACGACGCCGATGCCGCCGGCGCGCATCACCTCGTCGATGCCGACCGGCGCGATATAGCTCTTGCCCTCGTTCATCCAGCCGCGCATGGCGGGGTCGAGGGAGAGCGACAGCGTCTTCACGAGCACGCCACCGGCGGCGGGTTCGCCGACCGGCTCGGCGGTGAAGCGCCAGTCGGCTGGCACCGGCATGCCCGTGGGGCGACGGGCGAGGCGAACCTGATGGTTGGTGAGAGCGGCGAGTGTCGACATGGCGTTTCCTTCGGTGGCGCGGATGAAGGCGAGAAGAACTGCGTGGAGAAAGGCGCAAACAGCAAGGCGTAAAAAAGCCGCGGCAGAACCGCGGCTCGATTCGGGCCAGGCCCGAGATTTACAGCACGCGAATGTTCGCGGCTTGCAGGCCCTTCTGGCCTTGCTTGACTTCGAATTCGACGCGCTGGTTTTCGGTGAGCGTCTTGAAGCCGGTGCCCGTGATGTCACGGAAGTGGGGCGAAAAGGTCCGCGCCACCGGCATCTTGCGCGATGAAGCCGAAGCCCTTGCTTTCGTTGAACCACTTCACGGTGCCGGTCTGGGTCGGGGTCGTCATGAGAAATATCCTGTCTATACGATGAAATGAATGCGCAACAACATGCAGCGCATGCAGCGACACTCAAGAACCGATCAGGGGGATTTCAGGTGGCCCGCTGCGAGAACCGCAGGGGTAGAACGAGAATCACGAACAACCACTGTCTTGCGTATAACTGTGCCATTAATGTACACGACCCCTCTTCCCGGCGCCATTGCGCAGCAGCCATGACGACGACGACCGATCCCGCGGGCGACGCGCCCTGGAAGCACGACGGCGTGCGCGTCGTGCCTGCCGACAATCTCGATGCCAACACCGCGCAGACGCCGGGCATGGACCGCAAGGCGGCCATCAACTTCGCGCGGGTCGGTGCGCAGAAGCTCTGGGCCGGCACGGTCCACATCCACGCCGATGCCAAGACCGGCGCCCATCATCACGGCCACCTCGAGAGCGTGATCTACGTCGTCAAGGGCCGCGCTCGCATGCGCTGGGGCAATGCGCTCGAGTTCACCGCCGAAGCCGGGCCGGGCGACTTCATCTACATCCCGCCGTACGTGCCGCACCAGGAGATCAACGCCAGCCGCGACGAGACGCTCGAATGCGTGCTGTGTCGCAGCGACGGCGAAGCGGTCGCCGTGAACCTCGACATCAAGCCGGTCGAAAAGCCGGAGTTCGTGCGCTGGATCGACCCGACCCACCCCCAAGGCTGAAGCGATGACCGCACTTCGGCTCTCCGCTCTCGACCAGTCCGTGTCGCTTGCCGGCAGCAGCGAGGGCGCCGCCATCCGCGACACCGTGTCGCTCGCCGAAGACTGCGAACGCCTCGGCTATTCGCGCTTCTGGGTCAGCGAGCACCACGGCCTGCCGACGATCATCGGCAGCGCGCCCGAGATCGTGATGGCGGCGATCGCGGCGCGCACGCACGCCATCCGCATCGGCAGCGCCGGCGTCATGCTGCCGCACTACAGCGCGCTCAAGGTTGCCGAGCAATTCCGCGTCCTGGAAGCGCTGGCGCCGGACCGAATCGACCTCGGCGTCGGCCGTGCACCCGGCGGCGACATGCGCACCGCACGGGCTTTGAATGCGAACGCGATGTCGGCAGTAGATCACTTCCCTGAGCAGGTCCGCGACCTGCAGGCATGGACCGCGCACGGCACGCACGCCGGCATCACTGCGCACCCGCTCGGTTCGCATGCGCCCGAGATCTGGATCCTCGGCAGCTCCGACTACGGCGCCCAGCTCGCTGCCCACTTCGGGCTGCCGTATGCCTTTGCCTATTTCTTCACCGACGGCCAGGGCGCCGAGCAGGCGCTGGATTTGTACCGCAGGCTCTACCAGCCGAGCGAACGCCATCCGAAGCCGGAGGCCACCCTGTGCATCTGGGCGCTCGCCGCCGACAGCGACGAGCAGGCTGCGCACCTGGCGCTCTCGCGCGACCGCTGGCGCATCGATCGCGGTCGCGGTGTGCTGGGGCCCTTGCAGTCGCCCGACGAGATCGCGGCGCGCGGCTTCTCGGCGAGCGAGGAAGAAGGCCTGAGGTCGATGCGCGCCAAGGCCTTCGTCGGCTCACCGACCACGGTCGCTGGCCGCATTCGCAAGCTCGTCGACGAGTTCGAGCTCGATGAGGTCGTGATCAATACCTGGGCCCACGACCCCGCGGTTCGGCGCACGTCTTACGCGTCGATCGCGGCCGAGTTCGGGCTCACAGCGCGCCCCGGCCGTACGTGACGAGCCGCCACAGGTACTCGACGGGGCCGTAGCGGAAACGGCCCAGCCACCAGACACTGACCGGCAGTTGTACGGCCACGAACAGAGCGACCGCGAGCGCGGTTTCCCGCGCCGGTCCGGGTCGTCCCCAGAAGCCCAGACCCCCAGCCGTAGAAGACGAAGCCGACACCGCGACGATGGTCGCGGCCACGATCCGGGCCCGTCGCACCGTGGCGCCGAGCTCGGGCAGCCGAGTTGCCCAGCCGCGCCGGCCGACCAGAAAACCGAGCAGGATGCCGGTCGCCATCTGGGCGTAGAAGCTGCTTCGAGGCGAGCGAGCTACGGCGTGAAGCCGATGCCGAAGAGCAGGTTGAACTTGCCGGCGAAGAGGGTGTCGCGCAGGGCCGAAACGATGCGATCGAGCGCGCCCGCATCGGCCACCGGCTGCACGAGCATCGAGTGCGTGAAGCCGGGCTTGTTCATAATGAAGACGCCGAACAACGTGATGCCGTGCAGCACGTCGAGCGCTGCGATGCGCTGGCCCGAACGGACCGGCGCGGTCGCTGTTTCACGGTCTGCCGGTGCGGCGTCGCTCACGGCGCGCACGGTATCTCAACGCGAGGAATCTTCGATGTTCGACACGGTCATCGCCGGCAGCCTGCCCAAGCCTTCCTGGCTCGCCGAAACCGGCAAGCTCTGGCCCGAATGGCAGGCCACGGGCAACGCGCTCGACCAGGCCAAGGACGACGCGACGCTGCTCTGGCTCAAGGTGCAGGAAGACGCCGGCATCGACATCGTCGGTGACGGCGAGCAGTCGAGGCAGCACTTCGTGCACGGCTTTCTCGCCCGGGTCGAGGGCATCGACTTCGAGCACAAGGTAAAGATGGGCATCCGCGCGAACCGCTACGACGCCATGGTGCCGCAGGTCGTCGGGCCGTTGCGGCTGACCGGTCGCGTTCATGAGCGTGAGGCCAAGCTGGTGCGTGCGCACACGAAGAAGAAGGTCAAGTTCACACTGCCCGGCCCGATGACCATCGTCGACACCGTCGCCGATCGCTTCTACGGCGGAGGCCAGGCCGGTCGCATCGCGCTCGCCTTCGCATTCGCCGAACTGCTCAACCAGGAAGCGAAGGCGCTCGTGGCAGACGGCATCGACATCGTCCAATTCGACGAGCCAGCGTTCAACGTCTACATGGCCGACGCCGCCGACTGGGGCGTCGCCGCGCTCGAGCGCGCCGCTGCCGGCCTCGCGTGCACGACCGCCGTCCACATCTGCTACGGCTACGGCATCAAGGCCAACACCGACTGGAAGGCAACGCTGGGCGACCAGTGGCGCCAGTACGAGCAGGTCTTTCCGGCGCTCGCGAAGAGCGCGATCGACCAAGTCTCGCTCGAGTGCTTCCACTCGTACGTTCCGCCCGACCTGATGCGCCTGCTCGACGGCAAGGACGTCATGGTCGGCGTCATCGACGTCGCTTCCGACGTGATCGAGACGCCCGAACAGATTGCCGACACGATCGGCACGGCGCTGCGCTTCGTCGACAGGTCGCGCCTCTTCCCCTGCACCAACTGCGGCCTGGCACCGATGCGGCGCAGCGTCGCCGAGGCCAAGCTCGCGGCATTGGCCCAAGGCGCGGCGCTGGCACGCCAGCGCTTCGCGACGTGAGCGCGGCCAGCTTCACGGCGCCGGTCACGGCACCCGGCGCGCTCGTCGACGCGCTGGCCGGGCCCGGTTGTGCGGTGCTCGATCCGACAGGCTTCGTCGCCTTCTGCGGTGCGTCGGTCGCCGAGCTCGATGCGCTGCGGCCGTCGTGGGACGACCTGCCGCCCGACGCCCACCTGCGCGACGGCGGTCACTATCGGCGCCGCCGCCATGCCAGCTGCATCGTCGACGCCGGCAAGATCCGCCTCGTGCCGCCGCGCGCGCATTGGCAGCCGCTCGAATACAACGCCTTGCACGGCGGCCTCGAGCGCTGGTTCGAACCGGTGCAGGCCGCCGTGCTGGACGCACCGGCGTGGCAGCGCATGCTGATCGCCTTCGCAGACCTGGCGTCGCGGCTTCGTGGCGCCCGGCCATGGTTCGTCGAGGCGCATCAGTTCCGCATCGATACCACCGACGGCATCGGCCGGCCGACGCCCGAAGGCGCGCATCGCGACGGCGTCGACTTCGTCGTCGTCGTGCTGGTCGGCCGCGAAGGCATCAAGGGCGGCGAGACGCGTGTCTTCGATGTCGACGGCCCGGCCGGCATGCGCTTCACGATGCTCGAGCCGTGGACGACACTCGTGCTCGACGACGCCCGCGTCATCCACGAGAGCACGCCGATCCAGCCGCTCGAAGGCTACGGCCACCGCGACACGCTGGTGCTGACGTACCGGTCCGGTGGCTTTCAGGGTCCGCGCTAGGGCGACAGGCGTGCTGCGTCGCTAAGCCGTCGCTGCGGCCGGCGCCGCCGGAATGAGCAGACCGCGCTGAACCGCGGGCCGGGCCACGAACGCCTTGAGGGCGCGCGCTACGTGCGTGAAGTTCTCGAACGCCACCAGCTCGCCGGCGCCGTAGAAGCCGATCAGGTTGCGCACCCAGGGGAAGGTGGCGATGTCGGCGATGCCGTAGTCGCTGCCAGTGATCCAGGCGCGGTCCGCGAGGCGGCGGTCGAGCACGCCGAGCAGGCGCGCCGACTCGGCCACATAGCGATCGCGCGGGCGCTTGTCTTCGTAGGCCTTGCCGGCGAACTTGTGGAAGAAACCGAGCTGGCCGAACATCGGGCCGACGCCGCCCATCTGGAAGATCAGCCACTGGATCGCTTCGTAGCGTTGCGCCGGATCGCTCGGCGCGAAGCGGCCGGTCTTGTCGGCGAGGTAGAGCAGGATCGCGCCCGACTCGAACAGCGCGAGCGGCCGGCCGCCCGGGCCGTCGGGGTCGAGGATGGCGGGGATCTTGTTGTTGGCGCTCAGCGAGATGAACTCGGGCGACATCTGCTCGTTGGCATCGAAGGCGACGCGGTGCGGTTCGTAGGGCAGCCCGGTCTCCTCCAGCATGACCGAGGCCTTGACGCCGTTCGGCGTGGGCAGCGAATAAAGCTGGATACGCTCGGGGAACTGGGCCGGC
>JAYTYH010000151.1:0-2900 GCA_043742485.1 Rhizobacter sp. | reverse complement strand
CATTCCGCTCACCGTCGGCGGCGGCGTCCGCACCGTGGCCGATGTGCGCCGCCTGCTCAACGCCGGTGCCGACAAGGTCAGCTTCAACTCGGCCGCCATCGCCGATCCGGAGGTCATCCGCGAAGCGTCGGCGAAGTACGGCGCGCAATGCATCGTCGTCGCCATCGATGCCAAGCGACGGCCGGGCGAAGGCGGTTGGGACGTCTACAGCCACGGCGGCCGTCGCAACACCGGCCTCGACGCCGTCGAGTGGGCGAAGCGAATGGCGGCGTTCGGCGCGGGCGAGATCCTGCTCACGAGCATGGACCGGGACGGCACGCGCATCGGCTTCGACCTCGATCTGACGCGCGCCGTCGCCGATGCAGTCGAGGTGCCGGTGATCGCCTCGGGTGGCGTTGGCTCGCTCGAGCATCTTTCGGAAGGCATTCGCATCGGCGGCGCCGACGCGGTGCTGGCGGCAAGCATCTTCCACTACGGTGAGTTCTCGGTGCGCGACGCGAAAGCCCTGCTTGCGCGAGACGGCATCGCGGTGCGGCCATGACGACCGCGAAGGTCGCGAGAAGCACCAAAGGCGCGAAGGTCGCGGCCGGGAAGGGCGGAAAAATGACGCAAGCCGCGCACGCCGCGCACGCCGAGCTGCCACGCGAGGTCCGCATCATCGGCGGCACCTGGAAGCGCAGCAAGCTACCGGTCGCCAACCGGCCCGGGCTGAGGCCGACGCCCGATCGCGTCCGCGAGACCGTCTTCAACTGGCTCGGCCAGTCCCTCGCGGGCTGGCGCTGCCTCGACGCCTTTGCCGGCTCTGGCGTGCTCGGCTTCGAGGCGGCTTCGCGCGGCGCTGCCGAGGTCGTGCTGCTCGAGCGCGACCCGGCGCTGCTGGCGAGCCTGGCGGCGAGCAAGGCCCGGCTGCACGCCGAGACGCTCCGGATCGAGCGTGCCGACGCCGTGCAGTGGATGGCTCGCGCTGCGTCGGAGTCGTTCGAGCTGGTCTTCCTCGACCCACCGTTCGATTCGAAGCTGTTGGCACCAGCACTCGCTGCAGCCGCGCGCATCGTCACGCCCCTCGGCCTGGTCTATGTCGAGTCGGGCACGGCGAGCGACACCGATTCATGGGGCCAAGGCTGGCAGGTGTTCCGTTCGGCACGGGCCGGTGCCGTCCACTTTGGGTTGCTGCGCCGGGTCGCGCTGGAATCCGGTGCGGCCGCCGAAGCTGTCGGACGGCCCTGACAACGGGCACGCCGGCGAGCCGACAGACGGTTTTCGGCTCACGGCTTACTGTTGCTTAGTGTTTTGAGGAAATGCCATGAATGGGGAAACGCTGCTTCCGGAGGTCTGGCGCGATCGATGCGCCCGCCGCATCGCGGAGCTGGATTCGCAGTTGTCCGAGAGCGAGGCGCGCGAGCTCGCCGCCGAGTTCCAGGCCTTTGAGCGCACCCGGGTGATGGCCCCTGAAGAAGCCGCCGATTTTGTCGTCGGCGAAATGATGCGTGCCGATTCCGGCCGGTTCGAACGACGGGCCCGAGAACGGTTGCCGGTAGCGCCTTAGCTTCTGTATCGGCACCGCTGCCGCGGCAGGCCGGCGAGTCGCTACACTGCTCCGCGCCAGCGTGGCGCGTGGAGAGCGCATGACGACCGTGACCCGATTGACTGCCGTCTACCCCGGCACCTTCGACCCAATGACGCTCGGGCACGAAGACCTGATGCGGCGAGCCGGCCGTCTGTTCGAGCGCTTGATCGTCGCGGTCGCTGCAGGCCACCACAAGCGGACCATGTTCTCGATCGCGGAGCGGCTGGAGATCGCGCAGCAGCTCGCGGCCAAGCATCCGAACGTGGAGGTGATGGCCTTTCGCGGCCTGCTGCGGGATTTCGTCGTTGAGCAAGGCGGCAAGGTCGTCGTTCGCGGCCTGCGCGCCGTCAGCGACTTCGAGTACGAGTTCCAGATGGCCGGCATGAACCGTCAGCTCATGCCCGACGTGGAAACCGTGTTCCTGACACCGAGCGACCAGTTCCAGTTCGTCTCCGGAACCTTCGTTCGCGAGATTGCCAGCCTCTCGGGTGATGTCTCCAAATTCGTGTCACCCTTGGTCCTTGCCCGCCTGCAGGAACGCGTTAAGCGTTCGGACGGCTAGGGCGAGCACAGGCAAGGACGAGACGTGGCGCTGCTGATCACTGACGAATGCATCAACTGCGATGTCTGCGAGCCGGAGTGCCCGAACCAGGCGATCTCGATGGGTGAGTCGATCTACGTGATCGACCCGCGCAAGTGCACCGAATGCGTCGGCCACTTCGACGAGCCGCAATGCGTGCAGGTGTGTCCGGTGGCCTGCATCCCGCTCGATCCGGCGCATGCGGAGTCGAACGAATCGCTCTGGGCCAAGTACCGCCGGTTGCAGGCCGCGGCCAGTGCAGGCACCGTTCAGAAGCTGCCGGAGCCGAGCGTGGAGCCGGTCTAGTTCTTCTTCGCCTTCGGCACGGTGGCGACGAAATCGTCTTCGCCGACCACGCGGATTCTGGACTTCGCCTTCTTCTTCGGCTTGATGCTGGCCGAGGCCGCGGCGGGCGCTGCGGACGTTCTGGCAGGGCCGAGCGACGTCGCCCCGGCGGGCTTCAAGGCGGCCTCGCGTGCGTGGCGATCGCGCACCATCTCGTCGGCCAGGCGTCGGTCGCGCAGCGCCTGTTGCCGAGCCTCGGCGGCGCGCCCGGCAACCGCGCTGTTGCCGGTGTCGACGGCCGAGCCGTTGCTGCAGGGGACGCGCGTGTATTCGTTGCCGCAGCGGTAGACCGTCTGCGCCGTCGCGGCCGCACTTGCGAGCGTGAAGGCGATGAGAACGAGGCATATGCGTGAACTCATGACGTTCCTTCTTCCGGTGGCTCGGATAGCGGTTTCGGCACGGGCGGCG
>JAYTYH010000150.1:0-10481 GCA_043742485.1 Rhizobacter sp. | reverse complement strand
GCCCCATTCGTTGTCGTACCAGGCAACGACCTTGACGAAGGTACTGTCGAGGGCGATGCCGGCGTCGGCATCGAACACCGAGGTCATCGGCTCGCCGCGGAAGTCGGTCGAGACGACCTTGTCCTCGGTGTAGCCGAGCACACCCTTCATCGCGCCCTGGCTCTGCGCCTTCATTTCGGCGCAGATCTCGGCGTAGCTCGCTTCCTTGACGAGCTCGACGGTGAGGTCGATCACCGACACGTCGGAGGTCGGCACCCGGAACGACATGCCGGTGAGCTTCTTGTTCAGCTCGGGGATCACGATGCCGACGGCCTTGGCGGCGCCGGTCGACGACGGGATGATGTTCTCGAGAATGCCGCGGCCGCCGCGCCAGTCCTTGTTGCTCGGCCCGTCGACAGTCTTCTGGGTCGCCGTGGTGGCGTGCACCGTCGTCATCAGGCCGCGCTTGATGCCCCACTTGTCGTTGAGCACCTTGGCCACGGGCGCCAGGCAGTTCGTCGTGCACGACGCGTTCGAGACGATCGCCTGGCCCTGGTAGGTCTTGTCGTTGACGCCGAACACGAACATCGGCGTGTCGTCCTTCGACGGCGCCGAGAAGATCACCTTCTTCGCACCGGCGTCGATGTGCTTCTGGCCGGCCTCCTTGGTGAGGAAGAGCCCCGTCGCCTCGACGACGACATCGGCGCCGACCTCGCCCCACTTCAGGGTCGCCGGGTCGCGCTCCTGCGTCAGTCGGATCCTCTTGCCGTTGACGATCAGCGTGCTGCCGTCGACCACGATGCTGCCTTTGAACCGGCCGTGCACCGAGTCGTACTGCAGCATGTAGGCGAGGTACTCGGGCTCGAGCAGGTCGTTGATGGCGACGATCTCGATGTCGCTGTCGAAGTTCTGGACGGCGGCGCGAAACACCATGCGCCCAATGCGGCCGAAGCCGTTGATGCCGATCTTGATGGTCATGACTTCTTTCCCCTGGATGACAAAACCTGGCGCACGGTCGCGACGACGTTCTCGACCGTGAAGCCGAAATGCTTGAAGAGCACCGGGCCGGGTGCCGATTCGCCGAAGCGGTCGATGCCGATCACGGCGGCGCAGCCGTACTTCCACCAGCCGTCCGTCACGCCCATCTCGATGGCGATGCGCGGCACGCCGCGGGGCAGCACGCTCTCTTTCCAGGCCGTGCCCTGACGATCGAAGACGGTCGTCGACGGCATCGAGACGACGCGCACGGCGATGCGGCCGTTCTCGGCTCTGGCCAGCTCTTCCTGCGCCTTCAGCGCCAGCATGACCTCGGAGCCGGTGGCGATGAGCACCAGCCGCGCCTTCGTGCGCAGGCCGACTTCGGCCGGCTCGGCGAGCACGTAGCCGCCTTTGGCGATGGCGCCGAGCGTGGCCTCCGGCCTGGCTGCATCGAAGCCCGGCTTGGGCGCGTAGGGCAGGTTGTGGCGCGACAGCAGCAGCGCCGACGGCCGGTCGCGGCTCTCGATCGCCGCCGCCCAGGCGCAAGCCGTTTCCATCGTGTCGCACGGCCGCCAGACGTCGAGGTTCGGGATCAGCCGCAGCGACGCTGCGTGCTCGACCGACTGGTGCGTCGGGCCGTCTTCACCCAGGCCGATCGAGTCGTGGGTGAAGACGTGAACGACGCGCAGCTTCATCAACGCGGCCATGCGGACGGCGTTGCGGCTGTAGTCGCTGAAGGTGAGGAAGGTGCCGCCGTACGGGATCAGGCCGCCGTGCAGCGCCACGCCGTTCATGATCGCGGCCATGCCGAACTCGCGCACGCCGTAGTTGATGTGGCGGCCGCCGCGGCCTTCGGCGTCGGCGCTGACCGCGCCGTCGGTGCCGAAGCGAAGCGGCGCCGTGTGGGTGGTGTTGGTGAAGTTCGAACCGGTCAGGTCGGCGCTGCCGCCGAGCAGCTCGGGCAGCGCCTTGGTGAAGACCTCGAGCACGATCTGGCTCGACTTGCGGCTGGCCACCGTCTCGGCCTTGCCGTGGGCCGCGACCACTGCCGCGTGCACGGCCTCGCGCCAGCCCGCCGGCAACTCGCTGGCCATGCGGCGCGTGTACTCGGCGGCGAGCTCGGGAAAGGCGGCGGCATAGCCGGCGAAGGCCTCGCGCCAGGCGCTCTCGTCGTCGGCGCCGCGGCCGCTACCGTCCCAACTGGCGTACGCCTCGTCGGGCAGCACAAAGGGTGCGTGGCTCCAGCCGAGCGCTTCGCGGGTCAGCTTGACTTCTGCTTCACCGAGCGCTTCGCCGTGCGCCTTGGCGCTGCCGGCGCGGTTCGGCGAGCCCTTGCCGATCGTTGTCTTGCAGCAGATCAGCGTCGGCTTCGCGTTCTGCGCACGCGCCTTCGCGATCGCGGCATCGACGGCGTCGACGTCGTGACCGTCGACGCCGGCGATCACGTTCCAGCCGTAGGCCTCGAAGCGCTTGGGCGTGTCGTCGATGAACCAGGGCGCGACGGCACCGTCGATCGAGATGCCGTTGTCGTCGTAAAGCGCGATCAGCTTGCCGAGCTTCCAGGCGCCCGCGAGCGCACAGGCTTCGTGGCTGATGCCCTCCATCAGGCAGCCGTCGCCGAAGAAGACATAGGTGCGGTGGTCGACGACGATGTGGCCGCCGCGGTTGAATTCGGCGCCGAGCAGCTTCTCGGCGAGGGCCATGCCGACGGCGTTGGTGAGGCCCTGGCCGAGCGGGCCGGTGGTCGTCTCGACGCCCGGCGTGAGGCCGACTTCGGGATGCCCGGGCGTCAGGCTGTGCAGCTGGCGGAAGTTGCGCAGCTCGGAGAGAGCGAGGTCGTAGCCGGTCAGGTGCAGCAGCGAATACAGCAGCATCGAGCCGTGGCCGTTCGAGAGCACGAAGCGGTCGCGCCCGGGCCACTTCGGATTGGCCGGGTTGTGGCGCAGATGCCGGCTCCAGAGCGCGACGGCGATCTCGGCCATGCCCATCGGCGCGCCGGGGTGGCCGGAGTTGGCCTGCTGCACGGCGTCCATCGACAGCGCCCGGATGGCATTGGCCATGAACCTGGCGTCGCGTGTCGGCGCGGGCCTCGACTCGCGCGTGCGTGCCTGCGAACGATCCGCGGAAGGCTTGTCGGAGGCAAAAGTCGCGGCCATGCGGGGTCCGTGCGAAGGGGAACCCGGCATTTTAGAGCGCCGGTCGCGCCCGTTCGGGCCGGGATAATCGGTGCCATGCACGGCCTGCACCTGACCGCCGATCTGCGTGGCTGCGCACCGGCGCGGCCGGCGATGACCGAACTCGACGCCCTCCGCGCAGCGTGCCTCGCGGCCGTCGGCACGGCCGGCCTGCAGGCGGTCGCCGAGCTGTTCCACCGCTACGCGCCGGCACCGGGCGCTGCCGCGTCGGCGCCCGCCGGCATCACCGGCGTCGTCCTGCTGGCCGAGTCGCATCTGGCCGTGCACACCTGGCCCGAGCTCGACGCCGCCACGCTCGACGTCTACGTCTGCAACCTCGGCAGCGACAACTCGGCCAAGGCCGAAGCGCTGCTGGCGGCGCTGGTCGCGGTGTTCGCGCCGGCGTCGGTCGAGCGCCACGCGCTGCGCCGCGGCGAGGTCGAGGCGGCGCGGGCATGACGACGACGAAGCCCCTGAAGGCGATCGTGCTCGCCGCCGGCCGCGGCAAGCGCATGCGGCCACTTTCCGACAGCTGCCCGAAGCCGCTGCTCGAAGTGCACGGCAAGCCGCTGATCGAATGGCACATCGAGGCGCTGGCGCGTGGTGGCGTGCGCGAGATCGTCATCAACACCGACTGGCTCGAAGAGCGCATCGTCGCCGCGCTCGGCGACGGCGCGCGCTTCGGCGTTCGCATCGCGTATTCCATGGAAGGCCGCGACCACGGCGGCGCGCTCGAGACCGCAGGCGGCATCGCCAAGGCCTTGCCGCTGCTCGGCGACGCCTTCTGGATCGTCTCCGCCGACATCTTCGCGCCCAACTTTCGCTTCAGCGCGTCGGCGGCCGGGCGCTTCCTCGCCAGCGACCGGCTGGCGTGCCTGTGGCTGGTGCCGAACCCGAGCTTTCATCCGGGCGGCGACTTCGGCCTCGGCGACGACGGCCTCGGCGTCGCCGACGGCGCCGGTCCCGATGGCCAGCGCTGGACCTACGCCAACATCGCGCTCGCCCGCGCCACGATGTTCGCCGCCATCGCGCCCGGCGGCCATGCACCGCTGGCGCCGCTGCTCTACGCCGGCATGCGCGAGCGTCGCATCGGCGCCGAGATCTACCGCGGCCGCTGGGACAACGTCGGCACGCCGGCGCAGCTCGCTGCGCTGAATGCGCGCAACGCCCTCACTCGGACATCGGCTTCGTAATCTGCTCGATGCGGGCCATCACCTCGGGTGTCAGCTTGTCGAGGGCATCGAGGGCGCCGAGGTTCGAGCGCAGTTGCGCGATCGTCGAGGCGCCGGTGATCACCGTCGACACGTGCGGGTTGTGCGCACACCAGGCGATCGCGAGTTGCGCCACGTCACGCCGAGCTCGGCCGCGATCGGCTCGAGCCTGGCGACGGCGGCGTTCTTGTCGGGGTCGGTCAGGCCGGCGACGAGAAAGCCCATGTTCCCGAGCGCGCCGCGGCTGCCGGCCGGCACACCGTCCTTGTACTTGCCGGTCAGGAGGCCGCTGGCGAGCGGGCTCCAGGTCGTCAGGCCGAGGCCGATGTCGTCGTATAGCGGCGCATATTCCTGCTCGACGCGATTGCGATGGAACAGGTTGTACTGCGGCTGCTCCATCACCGGCTTGTGCAAGTGGTGGCGGTCGGCGATCTCCCACGCGGCGCGAATCTCGGCGGCGCTCCATTCGCTGGTGCCCCAGTAGAGCGCCTTGCCGCGCGTGATCATGTCGCTCATCGCCCACACCGTCTCCTCGATCGGCGTCAGCGGATCGGGCCGGTGGCAATAGACCAGGTCGATGAAATCGAGCTGCATGCGCTTGAGCGAGCCGTCGATGGCCTGCATCAGGTACTTGCGGTTCAGCGTGTCCTTCTTGTTGACGGTATTGCCTTCGCGCTGCAGGCCCCAGAAGAACTTGGTCGAGACGACGTAGTCCAGGCGCGGCCACTTCAGGACCTTGATGGCGTCGCCCATCACCTGCTCGCTCTTGCCGAGCGCGTAGACCTCGGCGTTGTCGTAGAAATTGACGCCGGCGTCCATCGCCGCCGCGAGCATCTCCTGCGCCGCCTTGGTGTCGACTTGCGTGTGATACGTGACCCACGAGCCGAGCGAGAGAGCGCTGACCTGAAGGCCGCTGGAACCGAGACGGCGGTACGGCATGGACATGGAAATCTTCCTCTGGCTGCAATTGAGCCGGGAAGACTATCGGAAAGGGCGCGGCGGCGCCGCCGCTACAGTTCAGCCGATGACGACGGCCGCCTTCGCCTCACGCCGCGCCCGCGTCGCTGCGGCCCTGCGCGACGCCGGCGGCGGCATCGCCGTGTTGCCGACCGCGCCGGAGCGCCAGCGCAGCGCCGACAGCGACCACCCGTATCGCCCTGGCAGCGACTTTCACTACCTGACCGCCTTCGACGAGCCCGGCGGCTGGCTGCTCGTCGACGCCGCCGGCCGCAGCACCTTGTTCTGCCGCCCGAAAGACACCGCCCGCGAGCTCTGGGACGGCTATCGGCTCGGCCCCGACGCGGCACCGGCCGCCCTCGGCGTCGACGACGCGTGGCCGCTCGATCGGCTCGACGAGATCGTCGTCGAGCGGCTCGCCGGCCAGCCGGCGATCTGGTGGCCGTTCGCGACGGCCGGGCTGGGCCAGCAGGTCGAAGGCTGGCTCGCGCAATTGCGCAGTCGCGAATACCGCGGCGTCGAGGCACCGGCGACCCAGCGCGACCTCGGCGTCGTGCTCGCCGCACTGCGCGTGATCAAGGACGATGGCGAGGTCGCGACGATGCGGCGCGCCGCCGCCATCAGCGCCGGTGCCCACCTTCGCGCCATGCGCTTTTGCGCCGGCCGCATCGGCGCCGACCCGCAGGCCGGCATCGCCGAATACGAGATCGAGGCCGAACTGCTGCACGAGTTCCGCCGCCACGGCGCCGACGGCCCGGCCTACGGCTCGATCGTCGCCGCCGGCAAGAACTGCTGCGTGCTGCACTACGTGCCCGGCGCCGACCGCCTGCGCGCCGGCGAGCTCTGCCTGATCGACGCCGGCTGCGAGCTCGACGGCTACGCCAGCGACATCACGCGGACCTTCCCCGCCGATGGCCGCTTCAGCGCGCCGCAGCGCGAGCTCTACGACATCGTCGACGCCGCACAACGCGCGGCCATCGCGGCGACGCGGCCCGGCGCCCGCCTGCGCGACGGCCATGCCGCCGCTGTGCGCGTGCTCGCCCAGGGCATGCTCGACACCGGCCTGCTCGACCGCAACGTCGTCGGTGACCTCGATGCGGTGATCGAGTCGACCGCCTACCGTGCCTTCTACATGCACGGCACCGGGCACTGGCTCGGCCGCGACGTCCACGACGCCGGCAACTACCAGTCGGCCCATGAAGCCGCCGCCGAAGAGTCCGACTGGCAAGGCGGCCGCGTCGTCAAGAAGCCGTCGCGCCGGCTCGAGCCCGGCATGGTCGTGACCGTCGAGCCGGGCCTCTACGTGCGGCCGGCCGCGGGCGTGCCCGAGCGCTACTGGAACATCGGCATCCGCATCGAGGACGACGCCGTCGTCACCGCCGAAGGCTGCGAGCTCATCAGCCGCGGCGTCCCGGTCGAGGCCACGGAGATCGAACGCCTCATGCGTGGCTGACTCGCGGCTGACTCGCGGCTGATGCCGATCTTCCTTCTCTACGCCGCCTGTGCGTTTGCGAGCGGCTTCGCGCTCCGCCTGGTCGACCCGATCGTGCTGCCGGTCGCCGGCCACTTCGGCGTCACGCCGGCAGCGGCGGCGATGCTCAACACCGCCTATGCGCTGCCCTATGCCTTCGCGCAGCCGTTCCTCGGCCCGATCGGCGACCGCTACGGCAAGCCGCGCTGCATCCAGGTGTGCGTGGCCGGGCTCGCCGTCATGCTGCTGCTCGGCGTCTTCGCGACCAGCTTTCCGTTCCTCATGGCCACCCGCATCTGCGCCGGCATCTTCGCCGGCGGCCTGATCCCGCTCGTGCTCGCCGGCCTCGGCGACGCCTACGACATGGCCGAACGCCAGGTGATGATCGGCCGCATGCTGTTCGCGATCATCGCCGGCCAGATGCTCGGCTCGGTGGTCTCCGGCTTCGCCAACCAGGCCTTCGGCTGGCACAGCTCGCTCGTCATCGCGGCGGCGGTCGGCGCGCTGGCGGCAGCCATCGCCTGGCTCGGCATGCCGCGCGGCGCCTCGGCCGGCGCGGCGCGCGCCAGCGGCTCGATCGCTGACCTCTACGGCCGCGTATTCGCCAACCCGAAGGCGATCTGGCTCTACGGCTGCGTGATGATCGAAGGCATGGCTTTTTACGGCCTCTTCCCGTTCATGAGCGAGCTGCTGCTCGCCACCACCGCCACGTCGCCGGCCTCGATCTCGGTCGAGACCGGGCTCGTCCTCGGCGCCTTCGGCATTGGCGGCCTGCTCTACGCGTTCTCGGTGCGGCTGCTGCTGCGCCGCTTCGGCGTGCGCCTCATGTGCCTGATCGGCTCGGTCGGCGGCGCGGTCTGCTACGCGGCGCTCGCGGTCTCGCCGCTGTGGTGGCTCGACGCTGCCGCCATGTTCGCGGCCGGCGTCACCTTCTACATGCTGCACAACTCGTTGCAGGCCGAGGCCACCGAGCTGGCGCCCTCGGCACGCGGCTCGGCGGTGGCGCTCTTCGCATGCGGCTTCTTCATCGGCCAGGGCGTCGGCCCGCTGCTGTTCGGCGGCCTGCTGCATGGCCTCGGGCCGCGGCTGTCGCTGCTCGTGCTCTCGGCACTGATCGTCGTGTTCGGCCGCGTCGTCGTCGCCCGGGTGATCGACCGTCGCGTCGTCACCCTGGTAGCGACCTGACCACGCGCTAAGCCGGCCGTTGCGGCATGCGTTGCAGCTTGGCGGTGTCGTAGCCCTGCTGGCCCACGAAGGCGATCAGGCGCTGCAGGTCGGCCTCGGCGATGGTCGGCGTGCGCGACATGATCCAGACGTAGTCGCGCTTCTCGCGGGCGACGACGGTGAGCTGGTAGTCGTCCGACACGTACGAGATTCGGTAGTCGGCCTTGATCGGCCAGACGTACTGCTGGCCCCAGACGGCGTTGCCCTGGCCGAGCACGAAGCCGCGCGAATGCATCTCCTTGGCCTCGCCCTCGAAGGCGCCGGCGCGGTACGAGAAGGTGGTGGCGATGGTGCCGTCGGCCTCGAGGCGGTACGAATCCTTGGGGCTGTATGCGCTCTTCTCGAACATCGTCGGAATGGCGGCGATGACGTACCAGTCGCCCATGAAGCGCGGCAGGTCGACCGCCGGCGCCAGCGCGAGCGGCGGGCGCTCCTTGGCGGTGGCCAGACTTTGGCAGGCGACCAGGACGGCGGCGGTCGCGCCCACCACGATCGCCGTGGCCACGGGCCGAAGGTGTCTCTTGTTCATCGAATTCTCCGTACGGGTCCAGGAAAGAATGCGTTGGTGCGGGCGATGTAGTCGCGGTAGGCCGGGCGGCGGTCGCCGATGTCCTTCTCGAGCGGGCCGACTCCCGAAACCTTCAGCAGCAGCACGCTCATCACGATCGGCGAGATCACGCTCCACCAGCCGAGCGGCAGCACCATCACGAAGAAGCCCCACCAGACGCAGAACTCGCCGAAGTAGTTGGGGTGGCGCGTGTAGCGCCAGACACCGCGGTCCATGACCTTGCCCTTGTTCGCCGCGTCGGCCTTGAAGCTCGCGAGCTGCTGGTCGCCGACAGCCTCGAAGACGATGCCGACGACGACGAGCGTGGCCCCGGTGCAGTCGATCCAGACCGACCATTCGCGCGGGTAGGCGAATGCGGCGAGCAGCGGCGTCGACACCAGCCAGGCCAGCACCGCCTGCAGCAGGAAGATGTAGACGAGGCTGGTGAGCGGGAAGTTCGGGCCGTTGCGGGCGCGGATCGCCTGGTAGCGGCGGTCCTCGCCGTGGCCCCAGTTGCGCCAGGACACGTAGACCGCGAGGCGGATCGCCCAGACGGCGAGCAGCGCCGCGATGATTCCGGTACGCAGCGTCCACGGCGGCAGCACCCAGGCATAGGCCAGGATCGGCGCGGCGATGAGCAGCGCCCACATGCGGTCGACGAGGCTGACGTCGTGCTGCTTCAGGCTCGCCAGCCAGGTCGTGAACGCGAGCGCCGCGGTGACCGCGAACCCGAGCAGCGCTGCCAGAGTAAACGGGCTCATTTTGCGAAGGGGCTCATTTTGCGAAGGGGCTCATCGACGGCCTCCCGCCGCTCGAACAGGTAGTGGCTCACCCACCAGCAGTTGCCGCCCTCGAAGGCGAACAGCTCGGCCACCGACATGAAGAAGAGGCGCCAGCGCATCCACCACACCGCCGCCTGCTCGCGACCGTAGGTGCTCTCGAAGAGAGGCATGAGGTGGGCCCGGCTGGCGTCCATGTTGGCGAGCCAGGCTTCCGAGGTGCGCGCGTAGTGCCCGCCGTTCCAGCGCCAGCGGTCCACAAGCTTGAGGTCGTCTTGGAAGCGCAGCGCCAGGTCGTCGCTCGGCATCATGCCGCCCGAGAAGAAGTGCCGGCTCATCCAGTCGGTCTCGTCGCGCTCGACGAAGGGATACGGCGTGCGGCGGTGCGCGAACACATGCATGAAAAAGCGCCCGCCCGGCGCCAGCCAGGTGGCGACGCGGCGAAACGCCTCGTTCCAGTTGCGAAGATGCTCGAACATCTCGACTGAAACGACGCGGTCGAACCAGGCTCCGGCGTCGACGGTGAAGTCGTTGATGTCGCAGGTGACGATGCGCAGGTTGACCAGGCCGCGCCGGGCCGCCTCGGCCTCGATGAACTCACGCTGCGACGTCGAGTTGGAGACGGCGGTGATGCGGCTGGCCGGATAGCGCTCGGCCATCCACAAGCTGAGCGAGCCCCAGCCGCAGCCGAGCTCGAGCACGCGCTGACCGTCGGCCAGGCCGGCGCGCTCACAGGTCGCGGTCAAGGCGGCCGCTTCGGCGTCGGCAAGCGTGGCGGTGCCTTCCGGCCACCAGCAGGCGCTGTACTTGCGGTGCGGCCCGAGCACGCGCGCGAAGAACGCGGCCGGCACTTCGTAGTGCTGCTCGTTGGCCTTTTCCGGCAGGAGGGCCAGCGGCGCCGTCGCCATCTGCGCCACGAAAGCCCGGGCCAGATCGGCCGAACGCTCGGCGTCGCCATCGCCGATCTCGTCGAGCCGCTCGCGCAGCAAGCGCCTGACGCCGAGCCGCACGACCCGGTCGGGTACCAGCCCCTGCTCGACCCAGCCGATCGCCCCCTGCCCGCGTGCCGCCATTCGCCCTCCCTTTTTGGATGTCCGCTGCCCGATACGCCCACGGCAGCGAGACGGATTCAGCGCCACGATAATTGCAACCACTCCGCCC
>JAYTYH010000149.1:0-4087 GCA_043742485.1 Rhizobacter sp. | reverse complement strand
AGCCGAAGATGTCCGTGAGGCGCTGGCCTGGGCGTGCCGGCACGCGGCCGAGCACGGCGGCGACCCGGCCCGTCTGCTGCTGATCGGCCACTCCGCGGGTGGCGCCCATGTGGCGAGCTGCGTCTTCGGCCCGGGTGCCGCCAGCGGCCCGACGCCCGCGTCGGCGGTGGTCCTGATCTCGGCGCGCCTGCGGGCCGATCGATCGGCCGCCAATCCGAATGCCGCCGGCGTCGCGGCGTACTACGGCCCGGATGAATCGCGCGACGCTGTCGATCCGCCGATCCACCACGCGGCGGGAAGCGATCTGCCGGTCTTCGTGGTCCTCGCCGAGTACGAGAACCCCGGCCTCGACGTCGAGGGCCTCGAATTCGCCTTCCGGCTGGCGCTGGCACGAGGTCGGGCGCCGCGGCTGCTGCAGGCTCGCGGCCACAACCACATGTCGATCGTCGCCCACTTCAACACCGGTGACGAGGCGCTCGGCCGCGCCATCCTCGACTTCTTCCATTCGACACCGGGCGAGGCGGCACGTCGGGCCCGGGAGGCAGCGACCTAGCCCAACGCCCGCAGCGCCGCCTCGACGATCGCCTGCGCGTCGACCTCGAAGTGGCGACGCAACGCGGCCCGGGTGTCGCTGCGGCCGAAGCCGTCGGTGCCGAGGGTGACGCAGCGCCGGCCGGGCGGCAGGAAAGCGCGGATCTGCTCCGGCACCGCCCGCACGTAGTCGCTGGCAATCACGATCGGGCCGCGCGTCGGTGCCAGTTGCTCGCCGACGTAGCTGCGCAGCACGTCGACTTGGCCGTGGCGCCAGGCCGTTTCACCGGCGACGCCGTTTCGCGCCAGCTCGCTGAAGCTCGTCACGCTCCAGAGATCGGCGGCGACGCCGTGCTCGGCTTCGAGCCTGTCGGCCGCCTTGATCGCCTCGCCCATCATGGCGCCGGCGGCGAGCAGCTGGACCCGGCGCGTGCCGTCGCGCGGCGACTGCCGGAAGCGATACATGCCGCGCAGCACGCCCTCGTGCGCCTCTGCCGGCAACGATGGCTGGGCGACGTTCTCGTTCATCGCCGTCACGTAGTAGAAAACGTCGTTCTGCTCCTCGAGCATCTCGCGCATGCCACGGTCGACGATCACCGCCAGCTCGCCGGCGAACGCCGGGTCGTAGGCCTTGCAGTTCGGCACCGTCGCGGCCACGAGATGGCTGCTGCCGTCCTGGTGCTGCAGCCCTTCGCCCGAGAGCGTCGTGCGACCGGCGGTGGCGCCGATCAGGAAGCCGCGGGCGCGCTGGTCGGCGGCGGCCCAGATCAGGTCGCCGACGCGCTGGAAGCCGAACATCGAGTAGTAGATGTAGAACGGCAGCATCGCCAGGCCGTGGTTCGAGTACGACGTGGCCGCCGCCGTCCACGACGACAGTGCGCCGGCCTCGGTGATGCCTTCTTCGAGGATCTGGCCGCTCTTGTCCTCGCGGTAATAGAGCATCGAGCCCGAGTCCTCCGGCTGGTAGAGCTGGCCGAAAGGCGCGTAGATGCCGACGGTGCGGAACAGGCTGGCCATGCCGAAGGTGCGCGCCTCGTCGGCCACGATGGGCACCACGCGCGGGCCGAGCGCCGCGTCTTTGAGCAGGTTGCCGAGCAGGCGCACGAAGGCCATCGTCGTGCTCATCTCCTTGCCTTCGGCGTGCAGCGCGAAGGCGGCGGTCGACTCGATCGGCGGCACTGCGAGCGGTGGGCAGTCGCTGCGCCGCACCGGCAGGTGGCCGCCGAGGGCGCGGCGCCGGCTCTGCAGATACTTGATCTCGGCGCTGTCGTCGGCCGGCTTGCAGAAGGCCAGCGCTTCGCAGTCGGCGTCGCTCATCGGCAGGGCGAAGCGGTCGCGGAAGGCGAGCAGGCCGGCGCCGTCGAGCTTCTTCGCCTGGTGCGTGGTCATGCGGCCCTGTGCCGCCCCGCCCATGGCGTAGCCCTTCATCGTCTTGGCGAGCACCACGGTCGGCTGGCCGGTGTGGGCGGCCGCGTCGGCGAAAGCGGCGTGGATCTTCACGGCGTCGTGGCCGCCGCGGCGCAGGCGATCGATGTCTTCGTCGCGCAGGTCGGCCACGAGCGCAGCCAGCTCGGGGTTCTGGCCGAAGAAGACCTCGCGGTTGAAGGCGCCGTCTTTCGCGGAGAGGGTCTGGAACTGGCCGTCGACGGTGTGCGCGAAAGCGCGCATCAGCGCGTGGCCGTGATCGCGCGCGAACAGCACGTCCCAGTCGCTGCTCCACAGGCACTTGATCACGTGCCAGCCGGCGCCCGCGAACAGCGACTCGAGCTCGTCGACGATGCGGCCGTTGCCGCGCACCGGGCCGTCGAGCCGCTGCAGGTTGCAGTTGATGACGAAGGTGCAGTTGTCGAGCTGCTCGCGCGCCGCGAGAGAGAGCGCCGCGATCGACTCCGGCTCGTCCATCTCGCCGTCGCCGAAGAAGCCCCAGACCCGGCGCTGCTGCGCCGCGCCCGCCTCGGCGGGAAGCAGGCTACGGTCGCGCAGGTAGCGCATGAAGCGCGCCTGGTAGATGGCATTGATCGGGCCGATGCCCATCGAGCCGGTCGGGAACTGCCAGAACTCCGGCATCAGCTGCGGATGCGGGTACGAGGTGAGGCCGCGCGTGCCCTTCTCGGCGCCGCCGAACTCGCGCCGGTAGTGGGCCAGCTCGTCGGCCGTCAGCCGGCCTTCGAGATAGGCGCGGGCGTAGACGCCGGGCGCCGAGTGTGGCTGGAAGAAGACCAGGTCGCCGAGGAACCCCGGCTGCGCCGGGCCTCCCCCGGATCTGACGGGAACGCCGGGCTGGCCGCCCGGCGTGGCGGCCTCGTCGACACGGGCGCGAAAGAAGTGGTTGAAGCCGACCTCGAACAGGTCGGCCGCCGACGCGTAGCTGGCGATGTGGCCGCCGAGCTCGGCCGAGCCGCCGCTCTCGGCGCGGTTGGCGCGCATCACCATCGCCAGCGCGTTCCAGCGCATGAGGGCGGCGAGGCGCTGCTCCATCGCCAGGTCGCCGGGGAAGGGTGTCTGCGCTTCGAGCGGAATGGTGTTGACGTAGGGCGTGATCATCGAGGGCTGCCAGTGCAGCCCGCGGCGGCGCGCGTGCGCGAGCAGCGCGTCGAGCATGAAGCGGGCACGCGCCGGGCCGTGCGCCACGGTGAGGGCGTCGAGGGCGGCGCGCCACTCGGCGGTCTCGGCGGGATCGAGGTCGACGGCCTCCTTCGACAGGGCGGTGCCGAGCGTGTGTGCGAGGGACAGATCGGTCATCGATGCATCGTATGCCCAAGGCCGGGACGGGCGGTTGTCGACCCGTTGTTGACCTTCGCGCCCGACCGCGCATGACTGCTGCCATGACCCGCAGCGTCGGCGGGACTGCGCCCATCGGTACATCGGTACATCAGTACGCCAGCGTGCGGTGCGTGGCGTGCCGGCCTCGGTCCAGCTCAGCATGGACGCGTTTGTCGTCATCGACCGGAGTCAACGGCAGCCCTGCGGGCATACCCATTGCGCACCGTGGGTCGCTGCCGCGACACTGCGGGCCAATCCTTCAACGCTGGAGCAGAACTTGCAGCCCACCGATCTCACTGCCTGCAGCGCCACCGAGCTGCTCTCGATGTACCGCAGCCACAGCGCTTCGCCATTGGAAGTCACGCAGGCCGTGCTGGCCCGCATCGAGCGCCTGAATCCCGCGCTGAACGCCTACTGCCACGTGGCCGCCGACACTGCGCTGGACAGCGCACGCGCCAGCCAGGCGCGCTGGCAGCGTGGCGAGCCGATGGGCCTGCTCGACGGCGTGCCGGTGTCGATCAAGGACCTGATCCTGACGCGCGGCATGCCCACGATGCGCGGCAGCCGCACGGTCGACCCGACCCAGCCTTGGGATGTCGACGCCCCGGCCACGGCACGCCTGCGCGAGGCTGGTGCGGTGATCCTGGGCAAGACCACCACGCCGGAGTTCGGCTGCAAGGGCGAGACCAATTCGCCGCTGACCGGCATCACGCGCAACCCCTGGGACCTGGCCAAGACCCCGGGTGGCTCGTCTGGCGGCACGGCTGCGGCAGTGGCGGCGGGCCTGGGCCCG
>JAYTYH010000148.1:0-4136 GCA_043742485.1 Rhizobacter sp. | reverse complement strand
AGGAAGGCGAAGATGACGAGCACGACCATCACCACCGCCAGCACCAGCTCGATCTCGACGTGCGCGACCGAGGCGCGGATTCCGGTCGTGCGGTCGGCCAGCACCTCGACGCGCAGGTTGGCGGGCAACGCCGCCTGCAGCTCGGGCAGCTGCTTCTTGATGGCGTCGACGGTCGCGATCACGTTGGCGCCCGGCTGCCGCTGGACGTTGACGATGATCGCCGGACGCAGGGTCGAGCCGTTGCCGGCCCAGGCGCCGAGCCGCGTGTTCTCGGCGCTCTCGATGACCTTGGCCACATCGACCAGCCGCACTGGCGCCGCGTTGCGGTAGGCGACGATGACGCTCTTGTAGTCGGCCGCCGTCAGCAACTGATCGTTGGCGTTGATCGTGTAGCTGCGCTTCGGGCCGTCGAAGCTGCCCTTGGCGCTGTTCGCGTTGGCCGCCGCGATCGCAGTGCGAAGGGTGTCGATGCCGATGCCGTACGAGGCCAGCGCCTGGGTGTCGGCCTGGATGCGGATGGCCGGCCGCTGGCCGCCGGCCAGCGACACCAGGCCGACGCCCGAGACCTGGCTGATCTTCTGTGCAAGGCGCGTGTTGACGAGGTTCTGCACCTCGGTGAGCGGCGTCGTCTCGGAGCTGACCGCGAGCGTGAGCACCGGCGCGTCGGCCGGGTTGACCTTGGCATAGACCGGCGGTGCCGGCAGGTCGGCCGGCAGCAGCGACGAGCCGGCATTGATCGCTGCCTGGACCTCCTGCTCGGCGACGTCGAGCGCCAGGCCGAGCGCGAACTGCAGCGTGATGATCGATGCACCGGCGGCGCTCGTCGAGCTCATGCGCTCGAGGCCGGCCATCTGCCCGAACTGGCGCTCGAGCGGCGCCGTCACCGTGTTGCCCATCACCTCGGGGCTGGCGCCCGGGTAGAGCGTCTGCACCTGGATCGTCGGGTAGTCGACCTGCGGCAGGGCCGCAAGCGGCAGGATGCGAAAGCCGACCAGGCCCGCGAGCACGATCGCCACCATCAGCAGCGAGGTCGCCACCGGACGAAGGATAAACGGGCGTGACGGGCTCAAGACGGTCGGAGCCGGCGCGGCCCGGAGGCACCGCCATCGGCACCGGAAGCGCGCGAGGCGCCCGAAGCTCCGTATGCGGCCGAGGCGCCGCGGCGGCCACCCGCGCCCGAAGCTCCCGCTGCCGGCCGGTCACCGGCGAGCTGCACGCGGGCGCCCTCCTTCAGCCGGTCGCCGCCTTCGGTGACGACGCGCTCGCCAGGTGCCAGGCCGCTGTCGATGGCGACGAGCTCGTTGGTCGCGATGCCGCGCTTGACCGGCCGCACGGTGACGCTGCGGTCTTCCTTCAGTACATAGACGAAGTCGCCGTTGGCGCCGGCCCGGATCGCCGTCACCGGCACGACGACGGCGCCGTCGAGCGAGCGCAGCAGCAGCCGCACGTTGACGAACTGGTTCGGGAACAGCTGCGTGCGCGCGTTGGCGAAGCGCGCCTTCGCCTTGACGGTGCCGGTCTGGGTGTCGATCTGGTTGTCGAGCGTCGAGAACGTGCCGTCGTCGAGCTTGATCGTGCGGGTGCGGTCGAAGGCCGCCACCGCCAGCTTCTCGCCAGCGGCGACGCTGGCCTGGATCTCCGGCACGCGGTCCTGCGGCACCGAGAAGGCGACGTCGATCGGCGCCACCTGCGTGATGACGGCGACACCCGAGGCGTCACCGGCGCTGACGTAGTTGCCGCTGTCGATCGGCCGGAGGCCGACCCGGCCGGCGACCGGCGCGACGATGCGGCTGTAGCCGAGGTTCAGCCGCGCCGTGGCCTCGCTGGAGCGGTCGATGACGATCGTGCCCTCGAGCTGCTTGACCGACGCTCGCTGCGTGTCCACGTCCTGGCGAGCGATCGAGTCCTGGCCGAGCAGCGTCTGGTAGCGCTGCAGCTGCACCTTGGCGTTTTCGAGCTGGGCCTCGTCGCGCAGGCGCGCACCCATGGCCTGCTGCAGCGCGATCTCGAATGGGCGCGGGTCGATGACTGCGAGCAACTGGCCTTTGGTGACGAGCTGGCCTTCCGTGAACAGCACCTGCGTGATGACGCCCGAGACCTGCGGCCGCACGGTGACGGTGACGGCCGGCGTCACCGTGCCCAGCGCGTCGAGGACGACGGGCAGATCGGCCCGCACCGCGACCGCGAAGCCGACCGTGCTGGCGCCGCCTCGACCACCTCGACCGCCCCCGCCACCCGGCGCACCTGGGCCGCCGGCGCCCGACGCGGCCGAGGCGGCGCCCTCCGCGCTACGCGCTCCGGCCGCGGTTTCGGGCGCGGTTTCAGGCACGCGATGCGTCAGCCACCAGGCCAGCGCCGCCAGCGCCGCCAGGCCGAGCACGGCCAGCACGGTGCCGAGCCAGCGACCGCGCGTCGACACCGTGGGTCGCGGCGCCGGCAGCACGGGCGACGGCACCACGGGCCGGGCGGGCGGGGCGGGAACGGGAGGCTGGTCCATGGGCAGGTGATCGTGTCGGCGGCGCAGACTACCAAGAGCCGATAGGCCTTGCCGGCACGGGCAGGCGACCGGCCTGCCTTGTAAATCACGAGGCGTCCGGCAACGTGCCGCGTCTGCCCTCGTGGAACGGCACGTGCGGGGCAAACCCCCTGTTGACGCGGCCTCGACGCGGAAATTATTCTTTACCGTTCCGGCCGTAACGGCGCGCTCGCCCGCCCGGCCACGACCACCACGACCCGCCGCACCAAGGATCCTCGACCATGACCGACCGCCTCGCCGGCAAGACCGCCTTCGTCACCGCAGCAGGCCAGGGCATCGGCCGCGCCGCCGCCGAAGCTTTCGTGCGTGAAGGCGCGCGCGTGATCGCCACCGACATCAACGAGGAGCTCCTTGCCGACCTTGCCCGCGCCACCGGTTGCGAGACCCGCCGCCTCGACGTCACCGACGCCAGCGCCGTTCTCGCCGCGACCATCGAGGCCGGCACCAAAAGCACCGTCGACGTGCTCTTCAACGGCGCCGGCTACGTCCACGCCGGCACCATCCTCGAGTGCGACGAGCTCGCCTTCGACTTCTCCTTCGATCTCAACGTGCGCGCCATGTACCGCGTCATCCGGGCGCTGCTGCCGCCGATGCTCAAGGCCGGCGGCGGCTCGATCATCAACGTTGCCTCGGCGGCGTCGAGCATCAAGGGCGTGCCCAACCGGTTCGTCTACACCGCCACCAAGGCGGCCGTGATCGGCATGACGAAATCGGTCGCCGCCGACTTCATCACCCAGGGCATCCGCTGTAACGCCATCTGCCCGGGCACGATCGAATCGCCCTCGCTGCGCCAGCGCATCGCGGCGCAGGCCGAGGCCAGCGGCCAGACGCTGGCGCAGGTCGAGGCCGCCTTCGTGGCACGCCAGCCGATGGGCCGGCTCGGCACCACCGCAGAGATCGCGGCGCTCGCGGTCTATCTCGCCAGCGACGAGTCGGCCTTCACGACCGGCACCTCGCAGCTCATCGACGGCGGCTGGTCCAACTAGACTCGCCTTCGCCCTCACGACAGGAAAGACTTCCCATGAAACTGATGCGATACGGCGCCAAGGGCGCGGAAAAGCCGGCGCTCGTCGACGCCGAGGGCACGGTGCGCGACCTCTCCGGCGTGCTGCCCGACATCACCGCGCAGACGATGCTTCCCGCGAACCTGAAACGCCTCGGCGAGCTCGATGTCGCGAAGTTGCCGGTGGTGGCGAAACCCGGCCGGATCGCGCCGCCGTGGAGCGGCATGGGCAAATTCATCTGCATCGGCCTGAACTATTCCGACCATGCCGCCGAGACCGGCTCGCCGATCCCGAAGGAGCCGATCATCTTCATGAAGCCGATCAGCTGCCTGGTCGGCTGCAACGACGCCGTCGTGCTGCCCAAGGGCTCGGTCAAGACCGACTGGGAAGTCGAGCTCGGCATCGTCATCGGGAGCGCCGCGCGCTATGTCGAGCAGGCCGATGCGCTCAAGCACGTGGCCGGCTACTGCGTCGTCAACGATGTCTCCGAGCGCGAGTACCAGATCGAGCGCGGCGGCACCTGGGACAAGGGCAAGGGCTGCGACACCTTCGGCCCGGTCGGCCCGTGGATGGTCACCGCCGACGAGATCGCCGAC
>JAYTYH010000147.1:0-4523 GCA_043742485.1 Rhizobacter sp. | reverse complement strand
CGGCGTCGGCGGCAAGGACGGGTCGCGGCCGCCGGTGCGGATCATCGAGCATGCCGACGTCAAGCGGATGCTGCTCGCGCAGAAGAGCTATTGCGAAGGCGCACTGGCGCTCGAGCTGTACTGCGCGCGGCTCGTCGACGAGTTGCACACCGCAGCGGGCGAGGCCGCGAGGTCGCGCGCGCATCTGCTCCTCGAAGTGCTGACACCGATCGCCAAGAGCTGGCCGAGCGAGTGGTGCCTGGAGGCGAACAGCCTGGCGATCCAGGTACTTGGCGGCTACGGCTACACGCGCGACTTTCCGGTCGAGCAGTACTGGCGCGACAACCGCCTCAACATGATCCACGAAGGCACGCACGGCATCCAGGCGCTCGACCTGCTCGGCCGCAAGGTGGTGATGGACGATGGCGCTGGCCTGGCGGCGGTGCGCGCCGCCATCGCCGGGACGATCGCGCGTGCCGCACCGGTCGCAGCACTCGCTGCCTTCGCCGGAGCGCTGGGCGAGGTCGCCGACCACGTCGTCGCAGCGACCGGCGAGGCCTGGTCGAGCGGATCGCCGGAAGAGGCGCTGGCCAACGCCACGCCCTACCTGCAGGCTTTCGGCCACACGGTGCTGGCCTGGATCTGGCTCGACGTCGCCATCGTCGCGGCGGCGCGCCCCGCCGACGACGCGATGCGCGGCAAGCTCGCCGCCTGCCGCTTCTTCTTCCGCTACGAACTGCCGCGCGTGGCGGCCTGGCTGAGCGTCGTCGAGAGTCGTGACGACACCTGCCGGACGATGGCCGAGGCTTCGTTTTGAAAACCGTGGCCCAACGCATCGAGTCCGTCATCTGGCCGCTGATCTTTGGCGGCATGTTCGCCGGGGCACTCGGCTTTTCGCTGCAGCGCGAGCGCGACGCATTCGGCTGGACGCTCTTCGTGGCCGGCGGCTGCGCCATCGTCGCCGGCATCGTTCTCATCTGGGTCCGCTCGCGCCTGCCTGCCGGTCCGCCCTCGCCATCGATCAAACCGGAGACGCTTGAATGAGCACCCCTATCGCGCAGTTGTTCGACCTCCACGGTAAGACCGCCCTCGTCACCGGCGGCTCGCGCGGTCTCGGCCTGCAGATCGCCGAAGCGCTCGGCGAGGCCGGCGCCCGCGTGATGCTCACGTCGCGCAAGGCCGCCGACCTGGAAGAGTCGGCCGGCCACCTGAAGGCGCGCGGCATCGACGCGCTCTGGATCGCCGCCGACGCCAGCCAGCCCAGCGAGATCGTCCGCGTGACGCAGGACGCGATCGCGCGGCTCGGCCAGGTCGACATCCTGGTCAACAACGCCGGCGCCACCTGGGGCGCGGCCGCGGAAGATCACCCGCTCGAGGCCTGGGACAAGGTGATGAACCTCAACATCCGCTCGATCTTCCTGATGAGCCAGGCGGTCGGCAAGCACAGCATGATCCCGAGGAAGCAGGGCAAGATCATCAACGTCGCCTCGATCGCCGGCCTCGCAGGCAACAGCGCCGACATGTCGATGCTGGCCTACAACACGAGCAAGGCCGCGGTCGTGAACTTCACGCGCACGCTGGCCGGCGAATGGGGCAAGTACAACATCAATGTCAACGCCCTGGCGCCGGGCATGTTCCCCAGCAAGATGACGAAGGGCACCTTTGACCGCGTCGGCGCCGACGTGCTGGCCCGCCACGCGCCGCTGCTTCGCGTCGGCGACGACGACGACCTCAAGGGCGCGACGCTGCTGTTCGCTTCGCAGGCCGGCAAGCACATCACCGGCCAGATCCTGCCGATCGACGGCGGTGTCTCGGCGATCATCGCGGCCTGAGCGGCCGGTGCAGTTCCCCGTCCACATCCCGTTCGTCGGGCACCTCGGCTTCGAGTTGCTGCGGTTCGAGAAGGGCGAGGCCGAGCTCGCCGTCGAGCTGGTCGAGGCGCTCACCAACTCCTGGGGCGTGGCCCACGGCGGCGTGACGATGACGCTGCTCGACGTGACGATGGCGCATGCCGCGCGCAGCCCGGATGAGACGGGCGTGCCGGATTCGAAGGGCGTCGTCACCATCGAGATGAAGACGAGCTTCATGCGGCCTGGGCTGGGCCGCTTGCACTGCAACGGCAGGCGGCTGCACCGCACGGCATCGCTCGCGTTCTGCGAATCGTCGGTGCACGACGCCGGCGGCTTGCTCGTGGCCCATGCCACCGGCACATTCAAGTACCTCAAGGGCCTGCCCGCGGGCGGCAAGCGCATCCAGCGCATCAACGCTTCCGACTAGAAGGATTGCCATGGTCACCGTCAACAAGCAGATCCATCTTGTTTCGCGCCCCGAAGGCGAGGCGATGGCCGACAACTTCCGCCTCGTCGAGGCGCCGGTGCCCGAGCCGGGCGACGGCCAGGTGCTGGTCCGCCATCGCTTCCTGAGCCTCGACCCGTACATGCGCGGCCGCATGAACGACGCCAAGAGCTATGCGCAGCCGCAGCCGCTCGGCCAGACGATGCAGGGCGGCAGCGCCGGCGAAGTGGTGGCGTCGAAGAACGATCGCTACAGGGTCGGCGACAGCGTCGTCGGCTTTGGCGGCTGGCAGCAGTTCTCGCTGGTCGATGGCGACGCTGTCGGCACGCTGCGCAAGGTCGACATTGCGCACGTGCCGCTCTCGGCCTACCTCGGCGCGGTCGGCATGCCCGGCGTGACAGCGTGGTACGGGCTCATGAAGATCTGCCAGCCGAAGGCCGGCCAGACCATCGTCGTCAGTGCCGCGAGCGGCGCCGTCGGCAGCGTCGTCGGCCAGTTCGCGAAGGCGCGCGGCTGCCGTGCGGTGGGCATCGCGGGCGGCGCCGAGAAGTGCGCATACGTCACCGGCGAGCTCGGCTTCGACGCCTGCATCGACTACAAGGCTTTCATGGCTCAGGACGGTGGCCAGAAGGCGCTGTATCAGGCGCTGAAGGAAGCCACGCCAGACGGCGTCGACGGCTGCTTCGAGAACGTTGGCGGGCCGGTGTTCGACGCGACGCTGGCGCGCATGAATGCCTTCGGCCGGATCGCGCTCTGCGGAATGATCAGCGGCTACGACGGCGCGCCGATTCCGCTGGCCCAGCCGGCGCTGCTGCTGCAGTCGCGCCTCATGCTCGAGGGCTTCATCGTCAGCGAGCACATGGAGATCTGGCCCGAGGCGTTGAAGGAGCTCGGCATGCTCGTGGCCAGCGGCAAGATGAAGTATCGCGAAAGCATCGCGCAGGGAATCGAGGCGGCGCCCGAGGCCTTCATCGGCCTGCTGAAGGGCCGCAACTTCGGCAAGCAACTCGTCGACGTCGCCTAGGTCGCTGCCGGAGACGCACCATGAGCGAGCTCATCCTTCATCACTACCAGGGCTCGCCGTTCTCGGAAAAGGTCCGGCTCGTGCTTGGCATGAAGAACCTGGCCTGGCGCTCGGTGATCGTGCCGGTGATGAACCCCAAGCCCGACGTGGTGGCGCTGACCGGTGGCTATCGGCGCACGCCGTTCCTGCAGATCGGCGCCGACGTGTACTGCGACTCGGCGTTGATGTGCCGCGTCATCGATCGCCTCGAGCCCGAACCGTCGCTCTATCCGACATCGACCGCGGGCCTCGACGAGATCGTGGCGCAGTGGGCCGACACGGCGCTGTTCTGGACGGCGGTTCCGTTCACGATGCAGCCGGACGGCATCGCCCACATCTTCGCCGGCGCGCCGGCCGAGTTCCTGAAGGCATTCGCTGCCGACCGCGCTGCCATGAACCCGGCGATGCGGCGGGCGCCGGTGGCCGACGGCGGCGCGATGCTCGATATCTACGTGACGCGGCTCGAAGCATTGCTCGCCGACGGCAGGCCGTTCCTGCTTGGCCACCAGCCATGCGTCGCCGACTTTTCCGCGGCGCAGTCGATCTGGTTCGTGCGCCGCGCACCCGTGATCGCGGTGCGGCTCGACAGCCACGCCCGCACGGCGGCCTGGTACGACCGCATCGCCGCCTTCGGCCATGGCACGCCGACACCGCTTTCGAGCGCGGAGGCCATCACGATCTCGGCTGGCGCCGGCACGCATGCGCCGGTGGCCGTGGCGCCGGGACAGGGCCACTCCGAAGGCGATGCCGTGACCGTCGCAGCCGCCGACTACGCGCACGACGAAATCGCCGGCAACCTCGTCGGCCTCGACGCCGAAGAGGTCGTCGTCGCCCGCAGCGACCCTCGGGCCGGCTCGGTCCACGTCCACTTCCCGCGCGTCGGGTTCCACGTCAAGCCTGTCAGGAAAGAGCACGCATGAAAACGTATCAGGGCCGCACGGCCGTCATCACCGGCGCCGGCTCGGGCTTCGGCCTCGAGGCTTCGCGCATCGCCGCACGGCGCGGCATGAACGTCGTCATGGCCGACGTCCAGGCCGACGCGCTCGACGCCGCGGCGAAGGAGATCGCCGGCCTCGGTGCCAGCGTGCTGCCGTTCCGGCTCGACGTCTCGAAGGCCGCCGAAGTCGAGGCCCTCGGCCGTGCCACCGCCGAGCGCTTCGGCGCGCCGCATCTCGTCTTCAACAAC
>JAYTYH010000146.1:0-3635 GCA_043742485.1 Rhizobacter sp. | reverse complement strand
TAGCCGAGTCCGAAGATGCTGATGTTCATGACGACTGGGCCTGCAGCGGTGCCGCCGGTGAAAAGTTTTGCAGGCAGCGCGCAATGATGGCGTCGAGCCGCTGCATCGAGCTCGGCCAGGCGTGGTTGGTGAGCACGCGTTTTCGGCCGGCGAGCGCGAAGCGCCGTCGCTCGTTCGGATCGTCGAGCAGGCGGAGGATTGCCTCGCACTGCTCCGCGGGCGTGTCGGCGGCGACGAGGTGCTGCCCCGGGACGGCATCGACGCCGGCGGCTGCGATGCGGCTGGCCACCACCGGCACGCCCATCGCCATCGCCTCGAGGATCTTGTTCTGCGTGCCGCGGGCGATGCGCAGCGGCGCCACGGTCATCGCCGCCCGGGTCACGAACGGTCGCACGTCGGGCACCGAGCCGGTCACCGTGACGCCGGCAATCCTGCCGAGGCGGCGCACCGCGTCCGACGGCTCGGCGCCGACGATCTGCAGCTTGACGGAGGGCCGGCGCGCCTTCAGCAAGGGCAGCACCTTGGCGCAGAAATCGAACATGCACTGCTGGTTCGGGTAGTAATCCATGCGGCCGATGAAGACCAGGGTATCGGGCTCGTAGGCGAGCTCATCGGTCGGTGCGAAAAAGCCGTTGTCGACGCCGTTCGGGAACCAGTCGCTCGGCGTGCCGGTGCCGTAGCCGAGCAGCGTTTCGTGCTCGGCGCGGGTGGTCGCCGTGCAGAAATCGAAGCGCTTCGCCAGGCGCTTTTCCTCGGCGAGCAGGCGCGTGCCTTCCCACCAGTAGCCGAGCGAGAGCGGAATGCGCTGGTAGCGCCTGTACTCAAGCCACTTCTGTGAATCCATGTCGCCGAAGTCGAGGATCTTCGGGATGCCGGCGACGTGCTCGACATAGTGCGCGACCGACGAGCAGTGCACGAAGATCATGTCGATCTTCTGCTCGGCGAGCACGTGCCTGATCTGGCGGGCCAGGCGCGTGCTGTGGAAGAACGAGGCCGAGGCGGTGAGCGGTGTCGGCAGCGTCGCCAGCATGCGCAGAATCTGCACCCGATCGTCGACCTGGCCGATGTGGTACTCGGCGCAGAAGGGCGCGATGCCTGCGGCGTCACGCGTTTGCTCCGGCGAGCGGGTCAAGGAGCACACCACCACCTCGTGCTTTTGCGCGAGGTGCCGGATCATGTTGAATGGGCGAATCGTGCCGCCGCGCCGCGGCGGGTACGGGAAGCGGTGGCAGACGTAGAGGATCCTCATGCGACCGCCTCCGTCAGTTCTTCGGCGACATCGGCCGGGGCGCGGCCGTCGAGGTAGACGCGGCACCAGATCTCGAGGTTGAGGAGGGCGAGGAGCCTGTCGGTGCCGTCGACACGACTGGCGCGATGGTCCTGAATCAGCCTCGCCACGGGCGCGTGGTGAAGCAGGCCGCGCGCCTCGATGCTTTCCTTCGAGAGAACGCTGTCCAACATATCGGCGAGTGCGCCTTTCATCCAGGCGCCCATCGGCGCGCCGAAGCCGCGCTTGGGTCGGTGCAGTACATCTTGCGGCAGCACGTCGGCGAGCGCGCTCTTGAGCACGGACTTCAGCTGGCCGCCGGCGACCTTGATGTCGCCTGGAATCTGCGCCGCCAACTCGACCAGATCATGGTCGAGCAGCGGCACGCGGCATTCGAGCGAGCTCGCCATCGTCATCCGGTCTGTCAGCATCAGCAGGTCGTCGGGAAGCTGGGTGCGCGCGTCCACGGCGAACATCCGGGCCAAGGCATCTTCGCCGCCGCTGGCCGCGAACGCCGCGGCGATCGCGTCGTGGTGTTCGGCCGGCGGATGCAGCATCAGAGCGCGCGCCTCGTCGCCGGAACAGGCGCCGACCCAGGCGCGGTAGCGCTCGGCGAACGGCGAAGCGGCAGCAGCGAGGAAGTTCTTCGCCAGCCGCGACTGGTTGAGCCACTTTGAGTGCCGGTCGCTCGGCAAGAGGCCGGCCAGCCGCGCCGCGCCGCGCTTGGCGGGTTTCGGCAGCCAGTCGATCCAGCGCATGTAGTGCGCGCCGAGATAGCGACGGTAGCCACCGAACAGCTCGTCGCCGCCGACACCGGAGAGGATCACCTTGACGTCGCGGCTGGCGAACTCGGAGACGAGGTAGGTGGTGATGAAGGCGCTGTCGGCGATCGGCTCGTCCATGTGCCAGAGCAGCTTGGGAATCAGGCCGACGACATCGGGCCGGATCAGGATCTCGTGGTGGTCGGAGCCGAACCGGCGCGCGACCTCGCGCGCCGGTTCGAGCTCGTTGTAGAAGCGCTCCGCCGCGCCGCCGTCGAAGCCGATCGAATAGGTCTTGACCGGGGCCGTGCTCTGCTTCGCCATGAACGCCAGCACGGCGCTCGAATCGATGCCGCCGGAGAGGAAGGCGCCGATCGGCACGTCGCTGACCATCTGCATCCGCACCGACGCTTCGATCTGTTCGCGCACGCGCTCGGCCCAGTCGGCGGCGCTCGGCCCGGGCCGGACGGTGGTGGGCGGCTGCCAGTAGCTCGAGATCGAGACGCCGCCGGCGCTTACCTTCATGAGCGAGGCGATCGGCAGCTTCTTGATGCCGGCGAAGATCGAGAGCGGTGCCGGCACGTAGCCGAGCTCAAGGTAGGCGGCGAGCGCCTGCCCGTCGACTTGTCGCGTGACGCCGGGCAACTCGAGCAGGGCCTTGGCTTCGGAAGCGAAGGCGACGCGCCGGCCGTCCTGCAGCCAGTAGATCGGCTTGATGCCGAGGCGGTCGCGGCCGACGAGCAGGGTCTGGCGCTCGCGGTCCCAGAGGGCGAACCCGAACATGCCGTTCAGCCGCTCCACGCAGGACTCGCCCCACTGCGCGTAGCCATGCAGCACGACCTCGCTGTCGGAATGGGTGCGAAAGACGTGCCCCTGGGCCTGCAGCTCGCGGCGCAGCTCGCGAAAGTTGTAGATCTCGCCGTTGCAGACGAGCACCAGCGAGCCGTCGGCATTCGCGATCGGCTGATTGCCGCCGGCGAGGTCGATGATCGACAGTCGCCGCATGCCGATGGCGCAGGGGCCGTCGATGTGTGCACCGCTGTCGTCAGGGCCGCGGTGGATCGTGGCATCGCCCATCCGCGCCAGCCACGCGGGGTTCGGCCGCTGCTGGTCGAGCTGGAAGAAGCCGTGAATGCCGCACATGGTTGGAGTTACGCCGCGGAACCTGCGCGCGCCGCCGTGCCAGCCGGCTCCGGGGCGTGCGGCTGTGCCGGTGCCTTGCGGGCTCGCACACCGGTGTTGCGCCGGTAGTCGTCGTGATCGGCCGACGGCATCGTGCGCCAGTCCACCACCTCGGGGTCGGCGTAGCCGGCGGCGCGGAACCAGCCGACGACTTCCGCCGCCGCGTGCCGATGTGCGAACTCGGGCGTGAACCGGTCGCGTGCGGCATGAAGCGCGCGCCGGAAGTTGTAGGGCTGGATCGTCGGATCGGAAAGGCGGCGGCTGTGGTTGAACACGACATAGGCCGCCGCCAGCGGCCGGAGCAGCGCGTTGGCGAGCCATCCCGAGTCTCGGCCCCGAAGGCGCTTCCTTACCGCCTTCTCGAGGATGAAGACGCACTTGCGAAAAGCGTTGTCGCCGGTCGACTTCGGGCCATAGACCCAGAG
>JAYTYH010000145.1:0-1518 GCA_043742485.1 Rhizobacter sp. | reverse complement strand
GTCGCGGACGATGCTGCCGGCGAGGCCGCTGCCGGGGGCGAAGGAGAGCACGATGCGAACGCCGGCCGGCAGCGCCTGCCGTTGCGCCGCCGCAGGCGTGGGCGCAACGGCAGCGCCGGCCGTGTTTCCCGTCGACTGGCAGTTCGCCCAGGCGTTGCCCTGGAAGAAATAGACCTGCCACTGCTCGAGGCCGGGCATGGCGCGCAACTGGCCCGGCTCGTTGCCCTGGAACTGCTGGGTCCGGATCCAGGCGTCCTGCAGGCCGCCGGTCGTCGTCGTCGTCGGGCTGGCCCAGCGCTGCCATGTCGAGGCGAAGGTATCCGGCCGGAGCGACCACACCACCACCTGCAAGCCGCCTTCGGCGGCGCGGGTGAGCCGCACGCTTTGGCCGTCGCAGCTCAGCGCCGGCACGGCGCTGCTTTCCTGAAGCGCGGCAAGGTCTTGCTCCCACTGCGCGATCACCGTCTCGAGGCGCAACGTCTGTTCCAGCCGGGTCTGATTGGCTTCGCGCGTGCGGACGATGCCGTCGACGCCCTGCCAGGCCATCAGCGACATGATCGCCATGATCACCATCGCCACCAGCAACTCGACGAGCGTGAAACCGCCGGTGCCGCCGCGTCTCGAGACGCATGGACGCGACATCACGAGCGGCCGAGGATGGTCGAGAGCAGCAGGATGGTCTGGCCGTTCTCGTCGAGCACGCGCGCGTCGACGCGGCGGAAGTTCGGGTTCGGCGTCGCCCGCACGTTGAGCTTGCCGGCGTAGCTGCGGCCGAGCTGCTCGCAGGTGAAGTCGCCGTCGCCGATGTCGGGGTACTGGCGCGCCAGCTTCAGCGCGGTGAGCCGGTTGTCGGCGCACCATTGGGCGGCCGTCACTTCGGCCAGGCGGGTGGTGTTGTTCGTCAGCGAGCCGGCCGCACGCACGCCGGCGCCGATCGTGATGGCGACGATCGCCAGCGCCACCAGCACCTCGACCAGCGTGAAGCCGCGCTGCCGCGCCGAGGTCACGGTGACGCGGCGCCGCTTTCGGCGACGAGGAAAGGGCCGATGCCGTCGGTGGCGAGCGTCAGCCGGCGATCGTCGAGGCGCAGGACGATGCGCTGCTCGCCGATCAACGGCTCGGGCCCGAGCACGACGGCGCGTGCGCCGATCACCTGGGCTCCAGTGGCCGCATCGAGCCAGTGCGTCGGCAGCGGCTCGGTGGCGGGCAGGCCGATGAATCGAAAGCCGCTGCCGTCGGCTTGTTGCTCGACCGGTTCCCAGCGTGCCGCCAGGCCAGAGGCGCGCGCCTCGGCCCGTGCCGACTCGAGGAGAGCTGCCAGCCGCACTGCCTCCTGCTCGAGCTTGGCGGTGGTCGGGTCGCGCAGCGCCAGGCTGGCGATGGCCGTCGTGATCGCGATGATCGCGACCACGACAATGAGCTCGATCAATGTGAAGCCGCTGGTTCGTCGCCCGACGAACCCGGCTGTGACTAGGGCGCGACCGCGTTCCATGGCTGGCCCGACTGCCAGGTGAAGGG
>JAYTYH010000144.1:0-5600 GCA_043742485.1 Rhizobacter sp. | reverse complement strand
ACGCGCGCTGTGCGTCAAAAGGGAATGCCCGTGTCGCGCACCATTGGAGAGGGCCGGGCCATGAAAAAGGCCGCCCGAGGGCGGCCTTTCCAATCTGGCGAGAACTCGCGCGAAGCGAGCGCCCTATCAGAAGAAGTGACGAACGCCGAGCTGGAAGCCCTTCGAGACGCCTGCAGGAATCGGCGCAGCAGAAATTGCGCTACCACCAGCGATCGAAAGCTGCGTCGCATCCTTGTTGCTGAGACGCGAGGCCGTTGCGTACATCGCCGTCCGCTTGGACAGGTTGTACTGGTACGTGGCCTTGAACTGATCGACCGTCGTGCTCACGTTCGTGTTGTACTTGCTTCGGTCGTAGCCCAGATGGACTTCGCTTTGACCGAAGGGAATCATGGCACTGATAGAACCCATCTTCTCGCTCGCGCCCGTCTTGGACTCGTGGTCATAGTAGGCCAATAGCTTCATGAAACCAAAGTCGTAGGAACCGCCAACGTTGTATGTCTTCTGGCTGTCACCGGCGGCGATACCGGCGAACGGAATGGCCATGCGCTCGGTCGCGTACGCGCCTGACACGTCAAACGGACCCGCGGCGAAACCGATGCGGCCACCGATGTAGCGCGCCGGAACGTCCCGGGTGGTACCGCCTTCGCCGGCTCCAACCATGGCCTGGCCGTAGAAGCCGCCGAGGTTGGAAGGCAAGAAATAACCGATGGAGTTGTCCTGACGCGTGCCGGAATAGGCTTGGCGCACGTTGGTCGAGCTGCCGAGGCCTAGCGTACCGAAGGCATCGAAGATCGTCTGGTTCCAGAACGTCGGCGTGTAGTCGCGGCCGAGGCGCAGTTCGCCGGCACCGCTGAACAGGCTGATCGTCGAGCGACGGTTAAAGAACTTGGCGTTGGTCGTGCCCGTATCGGCATTGACGCCGGCAAGCAGGTTGAAACCGGCCTTGAGGCCGCCACCGAGGTCTTCAACGCCGCGGAAGCCGAGCTGGCTGCTGTTGATGCCGTCTTGGCTCAACGACAGACGCCTGGAGCTGCCGTCATTCTTGACGAAAGTGCCGGCCAAGTCGACCGTACCGTAGAGCGTGACCGACGACTGAGCCGAGGCAGCGCCGGCGAAAGCGCCGAGCACTGCGAGGGCGAGTAGAGATTTTTTCATTGCAACTATCTCCTAGGTTTGAACAAGAGGTCCCGATCACGAAAAACCCGCGCTGGAGCAGATCAGGCACAACCCCCTCAGCGGGAAGTTGGATGTATTGCACCAGAGGGGCTCGGTGCTGGAAAGCCTCATGGCTGAAAAAAAGGCCTTATGTTGTCTTGGTACAACGAGGATTTGGCGGGATGTATCTCACTGCCGGCGCTATTCTCACGCCCGTCATGAACACTCGCCACCACTATCCGACCGACCGCCTGCTGGCCGTGGCCGACCACGCGCTGAGAGCACTGACCAGCACCCCTGTTGCGGCTCGACCGGTGCCGGTCCCGCGCAGCGCCGACCTGCCGTTGGGCGAGGCCGATCGGCAGCGCTCCGGCGCTCTGATGCGGGTCAACCACGTCGGCGAGGTCTGTGCCCAGGCGCTCTACAGCGCCCAGGCCCTGGCCACGCCCGACCCCGCGCTTCGCCGCCAGTTCGAGCATGCTGCCGGTGAAGAGACCGACCACCTGGCCTGGACGGCCGAGCGCCTGCGCGAGTTGGGCGCGCGCCCCAGCCTGCTCAACCCGCTCTGGTATGCCGGAGCGTTCGGGATCGGGCTCCTGGCAGGCCGAGCCGGAGACGCGACCAGCCTCGGCTTCGTGGTCGAAACGGAACGCCAGGTCGAGCGTCACCTCGACAGCCATCTTGAAAAACTTCCCGCCGGCGACTTCCGGTCGCGGGCCATCGTCGGCCAGATGAAAGATGACGAGGCCCGCCATGCCGTGGCCGCAGAGTTGGCCGGCGCCGCGCGCTTGCCGTGGCCGGTGCGCTGGGCCATGCGCTTGGCCGGCCGAGTCATGACCACGACGGCGCACTACATCTGAGCGCTGTTCCTCAGTCAGTTCGCTGCCGAGAGCGCGAAGCTGGTGGTGATCGCCGCGGTGCCGGCGAGCATGGCCGTCGCCGAGCAGTACTTGTCGTGCGACAAGGCGACCGCGCGCTCGACCGCTGCCGGCGCGAGGTCGACCCCGCCCACTTCGAAGTGAAGATGGATCTTCGTGAAGACCTTCGGATCGACCGTGGCCCGTTCCGACGTGACCTTGACGCGGCAACTGCGGATGTCGTTGCGACCGCGCTTCAGGATCAAGACCACGTCGTAGGCCGCACAGGCGCCAGTGCCGGCCAGTACCGTCTCCATCGGCCGCGGCGCGAGGTTGCGACCGCCGCCGTCGGGAGCGCCGTCCATGGTGAACAGATGACCACTTCCCGTCTCGGCGCTGAAGGCCATTCCGCTTGCCGCCAGCCAGTCGATCGTGCATTCCATTCCGGTCTCCGTCGCGCAATATTGCAGCGCAGCAAAAAAGCATCTAAACTGGAAATTATTGGATGCCGCGAGAGTTCGAACGAGCAGGCACCGCGGCTTTCGAACCGATTGTCTCCTCCACCTCCTTCATTGGTGGATTCAGCCCAAGGCAGCAATGCCTTGGGCTTTTTTCTAGTCTTCGGGCATTGAAGGCCGGCATGGCAACTTCCCTTCCGAAGGCCGTGCCGAAAAGCCGCGGCCTGTCTCTCTCTGCGTACCTGCAGAAGATCCTGACGGCACGCGTCTACGACGTGGCGATCGAGTCGGCACTCGACGCTGCCCCGGCGCTCTCGGCCCGGCTCGGCAACCACGTCTTCCTGAAGCGCGAAGACACCCAACCGGTGTTCAGCTTCAAGCTGCGCGGCGCTTACAACAAGATGGTGCAGCTCGATGAAAAGGCGCTGAGACGCGGCGTCATCTGCGCCTCGGCCGGCAACCACGCCCAAGGCGTGGCGCTGTCGGCGCAGCGGCTCGGCTGCAGCGCTCTCGTCGTCATGCCGACGACGACGCCCTCGCTCAAGATCGCCGCCGTCCGCGCCCTCGGTGCCGAAGTCGTTCTTCAAGGCGACAGCTACTCGGACGCCTACGGTCACGCACGTGAGCTCGAGTCCGAGCGCGGCCTGACCTTCGTGCATCCCTTCGACGACCCCGACGTGATCGCCGGTCAGGGCACGGTGGCGATGGAGATCCTGCGCCAGCATCAGGGCCCAATCGATGCCATCTTCGTCGCCGTCGGCGGCGGTGGGCTGATCTCGGGCGTGGCGGCCTACATCAAGGCGGTGCGGCCCGAGATCCGCATCGTCGGCGTACAGATGAACGACTCCGACGCGATGATCCGGTCGGTCCGGGCCGGCCGCCGCGTCGAGCTCGCCGACGTCGGCCTGTTCTCCGACGGCACGGCGGTCAAGCGGGTCGGCGTCGAAACGTTCAGGCTGGCGCGGCACCTCGTCGACGAGTGGATCGTGGTCGACACCGACGCTGTCTGCGCCGCCATCAAGGATGTCTTCGAGGACACCCGCAGCATCCTCGAGCCGGCCGGTGCGCTCGGCGTCGCGGCGATCAAGCAGCACGTGCAGAAGCAGCGCGCGAAGGGCCGAACCTACGTCGCCATCACCTGCGGCGCCAACATGAACTTCGACCGGCTGCGCTTCGTCGCCGAGCGGGCCGAGGTGGGCGAGGAACGCGAGGCGCTTTTCGCGGTGACGATTCCCGAGGAGCGCGGCAGCTTTAGGCGCTTCTGCGAGCTGATCGGGCCGCGGGCCGTCACCGAGTTCAACTACCGCATCGCCGACTCGAAGGTCGCCCACGTCTTCGTGGGCATCGCGACCGTCGACCGGACCGAGTCGAAAAAGCTGGCGCGGCTGTTCACGAGCCACGGCTTCGCTGCGCTCGACCTGACCGGCGACGAGCTGGCCAAGGAGCATGTCCGTCACATGGTCGGCGGTCGAAGCGCCCTGGCTTGCGACGAACGTCTCTACCGCTTCGTGTTCCCGGAGCGGCCGGGGGCGTTGATGCGCTTTCTGTCGAGCATGCCGGCGGGCTCCAACATCAGCCTCTTTCACTACCGCAACCAGGGCGCCGACTTTGGCCGCATCCTGGTCGGAATCCAGATTCCTGCCGACGAGGCATCGGCGTTCCAGGAATTTATCCGCGGCCTGGCCTATCCCTGCGCCGACGAAACGGCGAACCCGGCGTATCGGCTGTTCCTCGGCTGAAACGGCGGACGGCATCCGCCGACTCGTGCCCTACTCGCGCCGCACTACTGCGACCGGAAGTTGTCCGGCATGACCTGCGCGGAGCTGCCCGGAGGCTGCATGCCAGGCGCCATTTGCGGCACCAGCTGCGGTTGCATCACGGGCTGCGGCGGGAGTGTCGCGAGAGGGAGTGGCGGCGCTGCGATGGGTTGCATCACCGGCACCCGCGCGGCAGCGCCGGCGGCGGCCGGGCTGCCTGGGGCGGGGAGCACGCCGGTGCTCGGCGCCGGCAATGCCGGAAGCTCGAGAAGCACGCTTCGGTTGCCCTGCGCCGGGCCGAGCGACGCGGTGCGCATGCTGACCGACTGCAACACCAGATCGTTGTCCAGTCGTGAACCGACGGCGTAGGCCTTGGCCGGTTTACCGTCGACTGCGATGAGCGCCAGACCGCGGCCCGCCATCGACTGTGCCTCGCTCGATCGAGGCGCCATCACGCCGAGCAGCTTGAAGCGCGAAGGCGCCTCGGGCGCCGCATCGGACATCACCGCGACGATGGGCGCGGCGCCGAACAGCCGGGTCAGGTCCCCGTGGATCGGCGCCGGCTTGCCGACGGCCACTGCATAGGCCGGCGCCTGCAGCGGGCGGGCTGAAAAGCGCAGCGCCCAGAACACGGCGGTGGCCGCAACGAGCGACCAGATCACGAACGCCGAGAGTCGTGCCGACATGTCGCGATTATGATGGAACGCTTCTCGCCACGAGGCGTCGGAGCGGTTGGAATCCACTAAAGAGCAGTCGATGAAAGTACGTTTGCGCGGCCGCGGTTTCACCCTCATCGAGCTCATGGTCGTGCTCGTGATCATCGGCGTGCTGGCGGCGCTGATCGTGCCCAACATGCTGGATCGCGCAGACGACGCCCGCGTGACGGCGGCGCGCACCGACGTCAACAACCTGATGCAGGCGCTCAAGCTTTATCGGCTCGACAACCTGCGTTATCCGAGCGGCGAGCAGGGCCTGCAATCGCTCGTCGCCAAGCCGACGGCCGGCCCAGTGCCGCCCAACTGGCGGCCCTATCTGGACAAGCTGCCGAGCGATCCGTGGAAGCAGCCTTATCAGTACAGCAACCCGGGGCTGAAAGGCGAGATCGACGTCTACAGCTTCGGGGCCGACGGCGTCGCCGGCGGCGAAGGCAAGAATGCCGATATCGGCTCCTGGCAGTGACGGCGCCCCCACGCTCCCTTCGGTCGCTGCCCCCCGAGGGGGCGCGGCCGGCCTTGGGTCGGCCCGGCACCCGGTCCGACCCCTTCACCTGGCAGTCGGGCCAGCCATGGAACGCGGTCGCGCCCTAGTCACAGCCGGGGTCGTCGGGCGACCAACCCGCGGCTTCACATTGATCGAGCTCATCGTCGTGGTCG
>JAYTYH010000143.1:0-2195 GCA_043742485.1 Rhizobacter sp. | reverse complement strand
ACGTCAAGCGCCCCCGCCGGGTCGCCGAGCGCCAGGCAGGCCTGGGCGCGCACGCGGGCGATGGCAGCGAGGTCTTCTTCCTGCAGCGGTTCTTCGGCGCCGTTGACGTCGTCGAGCTGGCTCAGTGCCGCGTGCGCATCGCCGCGTACGAGCCGCAGCCACGCCCGGTGGAGGGCGACTCGCGGCCACAGATGATGGATTCGCTGCCCTTCGGTCTGCCGCACGGCCTGGTCGATGAGCTCGCCGGCCCGGTCGAGCTGGCCGAGGTGGATGAACAGGTCGGACACCAGGATCAGCGAGCCGACGCGCCAGTACACGGCGCTCAGGGTGGCGGCGCTGGCAAGCACGCGCTCGGCGTCGTGCCAGGCGGCGCCGAGGTTGCCGCGCAGGTAGTTGCAATAGAAAAAGCCGCTGAGGAAGGCGCACTCGGTGACGGGACTCTCGAAGTCGGCCGAAAGCGCCCAGCCTTCGTCGAGCAACACCAGCGCGCGTTCGGCGTCGCCACGATCGGTGAGCAGCTTGACGAGATTGAGCATGCTGCTGCGCTGGCCCTGCACGTCGTGGACAGCGCGAGCGAGCGAGAGCGAACGCTGCAGTGTCGCTTCGGCCTCCCGGGTGCGGCCGAGCTTGAGCAGGAAGACGCCGCGGCGGTTCAGCATCGTGGCAGCACCGACCTCGTCGCCGAGCTGCTCGTAGAGCCGGAAGACCGTGTCGATGACGATGAGCCCGCGGCTGAATTCGCCGCGCTGGAAGTGGGCCGCGACCCGCCCGGCGCCGTGGCGGGCGCGTGCGGCGTGGGCATCGGCGGGCAGCGACTCGAGCGCCGCGGCGGCCGCGGCGTCGGCCTCGCCGGTGCGGCCGAGCGAGTCGAGGGCGTCGGCGCGGATGCCGAGGGCGACCGCGCGCGTCTCGGCACCGGGGGCCGGGCAGCCTGCGAGCAATTCGTCGAGATCGGCGAGGGCCTCTTCCTGGCGATCGTTCTGCTGCGCGATCTGCGATCGACAGAGCAACGCGTCCTGCAGCAGGCTGGCGTCACCGATCGCACGCGCCTTGACGAGAGCGGAGCTCGCCTGTGCGAGGGCGCGCGGGCCGGCACCGAGATGCTGGTGCAGCTCTGCGCACTCCATGGGCACACGAACCCCCTCCGCGCCGGCCAGGCCGCCCCTGTCGGCGCGCTCGAAGTGAGCCAGCGCATCGACCTGCGCATGCACGCCGACGGCGGCCCGCGCCGCCTTCAGCCGCCAGGCGACGGCCTCGATCGCGGCCGCCTCCAGGCGCAGCCCGGCGGCCGCCGCGGTGTCGCGTGCACCTTCGAAATGCTGTGCCAGTTCGCCTGCGACCTGGTGGCCGCGGTGGTCGGCCAACTCCTTCAGCAGCGCCGCGGCGCGCAGGTGCAGGTCGATTCGCCGCGTCGGCGCCGAGCGCTCGTAGAAGACACGCCGATAGAGCGCGTGGCGAAACGCATAGCGCCCGCTCAGTGCGCCGTCGGCGCCGGCGCTGATGCCGGCGTGGCGCAGCCATTCGCCGCGGCGCGCGAGGCCGTCGCAGTGCAGGCCCGAGGCCGCCGCGTCGCTGCCGAGCAGGCCGGCGAGCATCGGCTGGGTGAATTCGAAACCGAGGACGCTGGCCGCCTCGAGGAGGTCTTTCAGATCGCCGGGCAGGCGGCCGATCTGGCGCTCGACCGCGCCGACCACGGTCTCGGGCAAGTGCAGGCTGGCCAGGGCCTGCACCGGGTCTCGCCAGCTCTCGTCGGCGAACGAGATCCGGCCATCGCCTTCGATGTCGTCGATCACGTTGGCGAGAAAGAGTGGCAGGCCCTCGGTGTGGGCGTGAAGGGCGCGAGCCAGCTCGGCGTTTTGCAGCGGCGAAGGCGTGCCGAGCCGGCGCGCGAGGTAGTCGCCAACCTCGCTTTCGCTGAACGGCTCGAGCACCAGCTCGGCGCAGAGCTTGTGCACGCGCAATTCCTGTCGCAAGGCCTGGAGCGGATGGTTGGCGAGCGCCAGGTCGGTGGGTCGGTAGCTCGCGGCCAGCATCCAGCCGCCGGCGCCGCGGCGGCGGCGAGCCAGGTAGTCGAGCAGGCTCACCGTCGCGTGGTCGCTCCAGTGCAGGTCCTCGATCACGAGCAGCAGCGGTGACGCCGCGGTGGCGAGATCGAGGAGGGCGCCGAACTCGCGCAGCATGCGGACCTGCCCCGA
>JAYTYH010000142.1:0-4586 GCA_043742485.1 Rhizobacter sp. | reverse complement strand
CACCGTCAGCGGCGCCACCTGCGGCCGGGCGCGCGACAGCCCGGTGGCGATCACCGTGACGCGCAGCTGGTCGCCCAGGGTTTCGTCGTAGGCCGCGCCGAAGATGACATGGGCGTCCTCGGCGGCATAGCGGCGGATGGTGTTCATCGCCGCTTTGCTTTCGCTCAACTTGAAGTTGGCCTTGTTGGCCGCGATCAACACCAGCACGCCGCGCGCGCCGGACAAATCGATCCCTTCCAGCAGCGGGCAGGCCACGGCCGCTTCGGCGGCCTTCTTGGCGCGGTCCGGACCGCCGGCGGTGGCGGTACCCATCATCGCCTTGCCCGGCTCGCTCATCACCGTCTTGACGTCTTCGAAGTCGACGTTGACGAGGCCCGGGATGTGGATGATGTCGCTGATGCCGCCGACGGCGTTCTTGAGCACGTCGTTGGCGTGCGCGAAGGCTTGGTCCTGCGTCACGTCGTCGCCGAGCACGTCGAGCAGTTTGTCGTTGAGGATGACGATCAACGAGTCGACGTTGGCTTCGAGCTCGGCGACGCCGTTGTCGGCCGCCTTCAATCGGCGCGGGCCTTCGAAGTCGAACGGCTTGGTGACGACGCCGACGGTCAGGATGCCCATCTCGCGTGCCACCCGCGCGATCACCGGTGCGGCGCCGGTACCGGTGCCGCCGCCCATGCCGGCAGTGATAAACAGCATGTGGGCGCCGTCGATGGCCTGGCGGATGCGGTCGACCGCTTCCTCGGCCGCGGCCGTGCCGGCCTCCGGCTTGGCGCCGGCGCCGAGGCCGGTCGAGCCGAGCTGGATCAGGTGGTGCGCGGCCGAGCGGTTGAGCGCCTGCGCGTCGGTGTTCGCGCAGACGAAGTCGACGCCCTGCACGCCTTGTTCGATCATGTGCTCGACGGCATTGCCGCCGCCGCCGCCGACGCCGATCACCTTGATCTGCGTGCCCATGCTGAACTCTTCGATCATTTCGATTGCCATGTTGAAAACTCCGTTTGCAGTTGCCTGAATTGAATGCGGGGATAGGTTCTTGGTATGTCGTGGAAAGCGTCGATGCGTCACCCGCTGGGCGGGTCGTGGGCGTGGGCGAAGAAATGAGACTTCATCAGAAGTTGCCCAGAAACCAGTCCTTGGCGCGGCCGAACAGCGTCTTCACCGACCCGGCCTGCTGCGCGGCGCGCTGGCCGCGCGTGCGCGCCATCCGGGCCTCTTCGAGCAGGCCCATCACCGTGGCTGAGCGCGGGTTGGCGACCATGTCGTGGAGGGCACCTCGGTACGTCGGCGTGCCCTTCCTCACCGGCTTGAGGAAGATGTCTTCGCCGAGCTCGATCATTCCCGGCATCACCGCGGCGCCACCGGTGATGACGATGCCGCTCGAGAGCAGCTCCTCGTAGCCGCTCTCGCGGATCACCTGGTGCACGAGCGAATAGATCTCCTCGATGCGCGGCTCGATGACGCCGGCCAGCGCCTGCCGGCTCAGCATGCGCGGCGGCCGGTCGCCGAGGCCCGGCACCTCGAGCTGCTCGTTCGGGTCGGCCAGCAGCTGCTTGGCAACGCCGTACTCGATCTTGATTTCCTCGGCGTCCTTCGTCGGCGTTCTGAGCGCCATCGCGATGTCACTGGTGATGAGGTCGCCGGCGATCGGGATCACCGCCGTGTGGCGGATCGAGCCGTCAGTGAAGATGGCCACGTCGGTGGTGCCGGCGCCGATGTCGACGAGCGCCACGCCGAGGCTCTTCTCGTCTTCGGTCAGCACGGCGTGGCTCGAGGCGCTCGGGTTCAGCACCAGCTGCACGACCTCGAGGCCGCAGCGGCGCACGCACTTGACGATGTTCTCGGCCGCGCTCTGCGCCCCGGTGACGATGTGCACCTTGACCTCGAGCCGGCCGCCGCTCATGCCGATCGGCTCCTTGACCTCGTGGCCGTCGATCACGAACTCCTGCGGCTCGACCAGCAGCAGCCGCTGGTCGTTGGGAATGTTGATTGCCTTGGCGGTCTCGACGACACGGGCGACGTCGATGGGCGTAACTTCCTTGTCGCGCACGATCACCATGCCGGTCGAGTTCTGGCCGCGGATGTGGCTGCCGGTGATGCCGGTGTAGACGTGCGTGATCTTGCAGTCGGCCATCATCTCGGCCTCTTTCAGCGCCTGCTGGATCGACTGCACTGTGGCATCGATGTTGACGACGACGCCGCGCTTGAGTCCGTGCGTGGGCGCGCTGCCGAGGCCGGCGATGCGCAGCTCGCCATCGGGCAGCACCTCGGCCACCACCGCCATCACCTTGGCGGTGCCGATGTCGAGCCCGACGACGAGGTCTTTCGCTTCCTTGGCCATCTAGTTACCGCCCTTCTTCTTTTGTGCCGGCTTGTCGCTGGTGCCGGTCGTCGTCGACACGCCTTTCAGGCGCACCGCGTAGCCGTCGTTGTGGCGCAGGTCCGCGTACTGCAGAGGCCGCTGGTAGCGCGATGTCACCTGGCCCACGGTGGCGACGAAGCGGGCGGCGCGCGTGGCCACCTCGTCGTCGCTGCCGCGGCCGATCTCGACGACGGCGCCGCTGTCGAGCGTGGCCTGCCAGGAGCCGCGGCCCGACAGCGTGAGCGCCTCGACGTGAGCGCCGAGCGGCGCCAGCACGGCGTCGAGCCGGGCCGACATCGCCAGCACGTGGCCGGCGCTGCCCTCGGGGCCGGCGAAGGTCGGCAAGTCATCGTCCTCGACGTCGCCGAGGTTGGCCTCGAAGACCTCGCCGAAGCTGTTGACGAGGCGATCGCTGCCGGCCTCGCCACCGCTCCAGAGGGCGACGGCGCGGTGCTCTTCCAGTTGCACGCGCAGCCGGTTCGGCCAGATGCGGCGCACGACGGCGTGGCGCACCCACGGCACCGACTCGAAGGCCCGCCGCACGGCGCCGAGGTCCATCGTCAGGAAGTTGCCGGCCAGCCGCGGTGCGGCGTTGGCGCGGATCGTGGTGACGCTGTTGCGGGCGACGTCGCCGCCGACGGCGATCGAGCGGATCGAGAACAGCGGCTGCCGCGCCAGCCAGACGAAGGCCGTCGCCATCAGCAGCGCCGCAGCCACGAACGCCAGCACCGCGGCAGTCGCGTTCAGCAGGCGCACGTCGGCCGGCAGCGGCGCGGCGGTGGCGTTGGCATTGCGGGCGAGCGAGGCGGTGGCCATGGTGTCAGCGTCCGGCGGCAGCGATGGCAGTCGTGGCCGGGCGACCGGCCAGCGAATCGAGCGTCGCGCTCGCGAGCAATCGCAGGCAAAGCGCTTCGTAGCTGATGCCGGCGGCGCGCGCCGAGATCGGCACCAGCGAATGCGAGGTCATGCCCGGCGAGGTGTTCATCTCGAGCAGGAAAGGTTTGCGGTCGGTGCGGCGCAGCATGAGATCGGCGCGGCCCCAGCCGCGACAGCCGAGGACGCGATACGCCGTCAGCACCAGCTCGCGGATGGCGAGCTCCTCGGCTTCGGCCAGGCCGCTCGGGCACTCGTAGCGGACGACGTCGGTGAAGTACTTGTTCTGGTAGTCGTACTGGCCTTCGGGCGCGACGATGCGCACCACCGGCAGCGCCACGGCCTCCGCGCCTTCGCCGATCACCGCGCACGTCAGCTCGTCGCCCTCGATGAACTCCTCGCAGAGCACGTCGGCATCGAAGGCGCGTGCCAGCTCGACCGCGGCCTCCATCTCAGAATAGCCGGCCACCTTGGTGATGCCGATCGAGGAGCCTTCGCGCGGCGGCTTGACGATGAGCGGCAGGCCGAGCAGGTCGGGCACGGCACGCACGTGCTCGCGGCTTTGCTGATCGGAGGCCAGGCGCACGAAGCGCGGTGACGGCAGCTTCTCGGCGGCCCACACGCGCTTGGTCATGACCTTGTCCATCGCGATCGCCGAGGCCATCACGCCGGAGCCGGTGTACGGCACGCCGAGCAACTCGAGTGCGCCTTGCACGGTGCCGTCTTCGCCGTGGCGGCCGTGCAGGGCGATGAAGCAGCGCGCGAAGCCTTCGCGCCTGAGCTCGACGAGGTCGCGCTCGGCCGGATCGAAGGCGTGCGCATCGACGCCTTGCGAGCGCAAAGCCGCCAGCACGCCGGTGCCGGATAGCAGCGAAATCGCGCGCTCGGCCGAGTCGCCGCCCATCAGCACCGCCACCTTGCCGAGCGCCTCCGGATCGGTCTCGCTCATGCCGCGGCTCCTTTGAGTCTTTCGACCACCTGGCCCGGCACGGTGCCGATCGAGCCGGCGCCCATCGAGATGACGACATCGCCGGCGCGGGCCTGCGCGACGATGCTGTCGGCCATCTCGGCGATGTCGTCGACGAAGACCGGATCGACCTTGCCGGCCAGGCGCAGGGCCCGCGTCAGCGCGCGGCCGTCGGCGGCGACGATCGGCGCCTCGCCGGCGGCGTAGACCTCGGCCAGCAGCACCGCGTCGGCCGAGCCGATCACCTTGACGAAGTCTTCGAAGCAGTCGCGGGTGCGCGTGTAGCGGTGCGGCTGGAAGGCGAGCACGAGCCGGCGGCCGGGGAAAGCGCCGCGGGCGGCAGCGAGCGTGGCCGCCATCTCCACGGGATGGTGGCCGTAGTCGTCGACG
>JAYTYH010000141.1:0-2011 GCA_043742485.1 Rhizobacter sp. | reverse complement strand
CGGCCGTCGCGTACGAGCGGTAGCGCCCCTTGAAGTGGTCCCAGCGCAAGCCGCCGAGCACCTTCCAATGCGGCGCGAACTGCAGCATGTCCTGGACATAGACGCCGACCGACTTGGCGTCGAAGTCGGCCTGCCGGCGCTTGAGGCGCGCCGCTTCGTCGACGTAGCCGGTGCCGTCGTTCGGCCGGCCGATCTTGGTGCGCGGCGTGTTCTTGTTGAGCGTGACGCCCGCCGGCAGACTGGCAGTGTTGCAGCCGTTGAAGACCTCGTGCGCGAGGTCGACGCCGGTCAGCACCTCGTTCCTCACGCCGAACCAGTCGAACTGGTTGCTGTAGTCGCTTTGCGCGTAGGTCGTCGTCATGTCCTGCACCTTGTTGTTGGTGCCGCGCGCGAGCAGGGTCGAAGCGCTGATGTTGTCGGCACCGGTCGCGGTGCTCGGGCAATCGGGATTGCTGACCACGCCGGTCGTCGCATTGACCGTGCGCTGGCAGAAGCGGATCGTGCTCGCGCGCTGGTCGCGGTCGTAGCGGCCCTGGCGGATCGCGCTCTTGAGTTCGCCGCCATCGGCGAAACGGTGCGTCCAGCCGGCGGTCGCGAAGGCTGCGCCGCCGGCGTTGTAGTCGCTCGCGGCGCCGTAGTAGTTCTTCGGATCCAGGCCCTCGATGATGCCGGCCGGGTTCGCGGCCGAGATCGGCTGCGTGCTGTCACGGCGCAGCCACGGCAGGCCGTAATTGATGCCGTTGTCATTGCGCAGGGAGTAGCCCGAGACATGGAATTCGTCCGCCTTTCCAATGCCCCAGCGGAAGGTCGGCGCCAGACCCTGCTTGTCGAGTCTGTCGTTGCCACCCCCGCCGGTCGCGGTGGTCGTCATCACGTTGACTCTCGCGGCGGAGGTCTCGCTGGTCCTGAGGTTGAAGTCGCCGCTGAAGCGCAGAAAGCCGCCGGTGCCGGCCGTGAAGTCGACCTGGCTCGCATTCGCGAGCAACGCTTGTTTGCCGACCTGGTTCACGACCCCTCCGGTCGAGCCGCGACCGAACAGCATCGAGGCCGAGCCGCGCAGCAGCTCGATGCGGTCGAAGGCGAAGGTGTCGCGCTCGTAGAACGCCGGGTCGCGGATGCTGTCGACATAGATATCGCCGCTGGCCGCGAGCGAAAAGCCGCGCAGGCGAATGTCTTCCTCGCCGCCCTCGGCCGCCAGAAAGCTGACGCCGGCGGTCTGGTGCAACGCCTCCTTCAGCGTGTCGATGCGGCGGTCGTCGATCAGCTTCTCGGTGATCACGGTCACCGATTGCGGGATGTCGCGCAGCTCCTGGTGGCCCTTGCCGATCGTCGAGGTGGTCGCCCGCACCGAGTTCGCATCGGTCTCGATCTTCGCCTTCACGCCGATCGGCGCCAAGGTCGTTTCGGTCTTCGGTGACGAGGCGGCGGCCGCCGTCGGTGCGGGCGCGGTCTGCGCAAACGCCGGCGCGCAGAGCAGGCCGAAGCCGGCCGCAAGTGCGCCCAGCGGCAGCAGGCGCGGCGCGGCGGCGCTCACGGCGAAAGGCGTGGAGTGCATCTTCTTTCTGGCATGACGATGGGGTTTCTGCGCGTGCAGCACGGTGCTTTTCCTTTTGATGAAGGGTGGGGCACGGGCTGGCGGCGGCGGGCTGGTGCGGTGGTTCCGGAGAACGAGGAGGAACTACTTGGTCAGGATGAGTTTTCCGAGCGCGGTCTGTTTCAGGCGGTAGACGGCGCCGTGGTGGTCGATCTGGATCTCGAGCGCGCCGCCGAAAAGTTGCGCGCTGCTCAAGCGCACGGCCGGCGCGGCGCCACTGGCCGGCTGCGACGCGCTACCCGGCGCCCGCGGCGTCGGCTCGGGCGCATTGCGCGGACCTGTCACTTCGCTTCGGGCTCGCTGATGAAGCCGACCTTGGTCAGGCCGGCCTTCGATGCGTCGGCCAGCGTCTGCGCGACGAAGCGATAGGCCACCGCCCGGTCGGCACGCAGGTGAAGCTCGGGCTGCGGTGTCTTG
>JAYTYH010000140.1:0-1905 GCA_043742485.1 Rhizobacter sp. | reverse complement strand
GTGGATGGCGGCGGATCAGCTCACCGGAAAGCATCGCGCCGACGGTGCGGTTGACGTTGCGCACCGACTCCAGCAGCTGCACCTTCTCGCCACGCTCCAAAGCCGGCGCGCACTTCTCGATCAGGCGCACATCCAGCGCCTTGGCAAGACCGTGGTCCTGCGTCTCGACCTGGCGGCGTGCCACTTCCGGGGGCGCGGCGGGCACGTGCAGCACGCGACTGAAGTCGAGGCCTTTCGCCTTCCAGTGGGCGATGCCCTTTCTTGTGTCGACGAGATCGACGCGGCCGATCATCTCGTCAAACGTGCGTACGCCGAGCTGCGCCATGATCCGGCGCGCTTCTTCAGCGACGAAGAAGAAGAAGTTGACGACATGCTCGGGCCGGCCCTGGAACTTGGCCCGCAGCACCGGATCCTGGGTCGCGACGCCCACCGGGCAGGTGTTGAGGTGGCACTTCCTCATCATGATGCAGCCCTCGGCCACCAGCGGCGCGGTGGCGAAGCCGAACTCGTCGGCACCCAGCAACGCGCCGATGACGACGTCGCGGCCGGTCTTCATCTGGCCGTCGGCCTGGACGCGAATGCGGCCGCGCAGCCGATTCAGCACCAGCGTCTGCTGGGTCTCGGCGAGGCCGAGCTCCCAGGGCGAGCCGGCATGCTTGATCGAGCTCCACGGCGAAGCGCCGGTGCCGCCGTCGTGCCCGGCGATGACGATATGGTCGGCCTTCGCCTTCGTGACGCCCGCGGCGATCGTGCCAACGCCGACTTCGGAGACGAGCTTGACGCTGATGCTGGCCCGCGAGTTCGCGTTCTTCAGGTCGTGGATCAGCTGCGCCAGGTCTTCGATCGAGTAGATATCATGGTGCGGCGGCGGCGAGATGAGACCGACGCCCGGCACCGAAAAGCGCAGCTTGCCGATGTACTCGCTGACCTTGCCGCCCGGCAGCTGGCCGCCCTCGCCCGGCTTGGCGCCTTGCGCCATCTTGATCTGGATCTGATCGGCCGAGACGAGGTATTCGGTGGTCACGCCGAAGCGGCCCGAAGCGACCTGCTTGATCTTCGAGCGCAGCGAGTCGCCGGCCTTCAAGGGGAAGTCGACGATGATGTCCCCCTTGCCGATGATGTCGCTGAAGCGGGTGCCTTCGGCGACCGTCTCGCCACGCATCTCGGCGCGGTAGCGGGCCGGATCCTCGCCGCCCTCGCCGGTGTTCGACTTGCCGCCGATGCGGTTCATCGCCACGGCCAGAGTGGCGTGCGCTTCGGTCGAAATCGAGCCGAGCGACATCGCCCCGGTGGCGAAGCGCTTGACGATCTCCGCCGCCGGCTCCACCTCGTCGATCGCGATCGACTTGGCCGGATCGATCACGAACTCGAACAGACCGCGCAAGGTCATGTGGCGCTTGCTCTGGTCGTTGATGAGCGCGGCGTATTCCTGATAGGTCTCGAAGCGGTTCGCGCGCACACCGTGCTGCAGCTTGGCGATGGCGTCGGGCGTCCACATGTGCTCTTCGCCACGCACGCGCCAGGCATATTCGCCGCCGGCGTCAAGCATGCCTTCGAGCACCGGGTCGTTACCGAAGGCGGCGCGGTGCATGCGGATCGCTTCCTCGGCGACGCCGAAGATGCCGATGCCGCCGACTTGGCTCGCCGTGCCCTTGAAGTACTTGTCGACCAGCGCCTTCTCGAGGCCGATCGCTTCGAACAACTGGGCGCCGCAGTACGACATGTACGTCGACACGCCCATCTTCGACATGATCTTCGACAGCCCCTTGCCGATCGCCTTGACGTAGTTCGAGACTGCCTTCTCGGTGGCGAGATCGCCGGGCAGATCCTCGTGTAGCGCGGCCAGCGTCTCGAGCGCGAGGTAAGGATGCACGGCCTCGGCGCCGTAACCTGCCAGCACCGCGA
>JAYTYH010000139.1:0-2098 GCA_043742485.1 Rhizobacter sp. | reverse complement strand
ATGCCGATCACCGCGTTCATCGGCGTGCGGATCTCGTGGCTCATGGTCGCGAGGAAGCTGCTCTTGGCTTCGTTCGCTCCCTCGGCCTGCGCACGCGCGCCTTCGGCTTGAGCCCGCGCTTCCTGCGCCTCCTTGAACAGCCGCGCGTTCTGGATCGCGATCACCGCCTGGTCGGCGAAGGTTTCGAGCAGCGCGATTTCCTTCTGGCTGAACGGGCCGGGTGGCTGGCGCAACAGCATGATCGAACCGACGCCCGAGTCCTCGGACAGCAAAGGCGCGAAAACGGCCGAGTAGTTGCCTATCAGCTGAACGACGTTGCGATGCGAGCCCGTTTGCTCGGCCACTGCGGCCACGTCGGGTATGTGCAGCACCCGGCGGTCCCGCATGACCGTCCCCGTCGATGTCTGCTCGGGGGGAAGGGGAAACGTGTCCACGATGGCCTGAAGTGCCGTGCCCTGCCACGCGCCGACATGGATCAGGCCGTCGTCCTCGACCAGGAAAATGCCGAGTTGCTCGGTCTTGAACAGGTGCCGGCAGCTGTCGAGAATCTTCTCGAATACCGGCGTGGCGTCGGCCACCGAGTTGCTGATGACCTGCAACACCTCGGCCGTGGCGGTCTGCTGCTCCAGCGCCTCCTTGGTCTCGTTGAACAGCCGCACGTTCTCGATCGCGATCACGGCCTGGTCGGCGAAGGTCTGCAGCAGCTCGACCTGGTGCGGCGCAAACGGTCCCCTTGCGACGCGTGTGACGCTGATGATGCCGATCGTCTGCGTGTCGCGGCGCAGCGGACAGAACATCATGCTGCGGTAGCCGCGGGCCCGGGCGAGGTCGCGCAGCAGCACCGGCACGTCGCTCGCTTCGGCGTCGGTGATGTGAACCAGCTCGCCCCGGTGGATCGCCTCGCCGTAAGGGAACGACACCAGCGCAATCGGGAACGAGCCGCGCAGCGCCGCGTCGCCCTCAGGCGTCGTGTGCGTGAAGGCGACCATGTGCAAGGTGTCGTCGGCGACGCGCGCGACCATGGTCGAGAAGCCGCCGAGCAGACGGTTCGAACTCTTCGCGATCGCGTCGAACACCGGCTGCACGTCGTCGGGCGAACTGGCGATGACCTTCAGGATCTCGGCAGTCGCCGTCTGGCGTTCCAGCGCTTCCTTGGTCTCGTTGAACAGCTTCGTGTTCTGGATCGCGATCACCGCCTGGTCGGTGAACGAGCGCATCAACGCGATCTCCTTCGCGCTGTAGGCCTGCGCGGCGCCGCGCCCGACCACGAGCACACCGATGCACTCGTCGTCGAGCGTCAAGGGCAGCATCAACGACGACCTGACGCCCAGCGTCTCGTAGACGCGCTGTTCATGCGCGGGCAGATCAATAGCCGACCAGTCCGGGATGTGCAGCATCTTCTTGCCGACGAACACCCGCGACGGGAAATTGGCGGCGGGATCGATCGGCGTGATTTCTGGGTTTGGTGGCGTGCTGACGGATTCATGGCCGTCGTACTTCGCCGCGAAGTAGAAACCCTCGGGTTTGCGCAGCAGCACCAGCGCAAAAGCCCCCGACAACAGCCTGAACGCCGACTCGACGATGGCGGCGAACACCGGCTGCACGTCGGTGGATGAGCGGCTGATGACGCTCAGCACCTCGGAGGTGGCGGTCTGCTGCGCGAGAGCGTCGGTCACGTCGCGGTTGCGGGCTTCCAGTTCGTTGAACATCTTCGCGTTGCAGATCGCGATGACCGCCTGGTCGGCGAAGCTGCGCAGCAGCGTCTCGTCCTTTTCGGTGAAGCCGCCCAACTGTTTTCGCGTGAGCGATATCGAGCCGATGCCGCGCTCGCCCTGCATCAGCGGCGCCAGGATGAGCGAGTAGTTCACGCCCATCCGCTGCGCCGGGGCTCGCAGCGCGGGCGGCACATCGGCACTGTGGAGCACATCGTTGTAGCTGAGCACGCGGCCGGCGCCGATGGCCACGGCCGTGGCCGTGCCGGCCAGCGGAACCGGGTAGAGCGCACGAGCTGCATCGAGCTGCGCCTGCGACCAGCCGGGGCCGGTGCCGGCGCCTTCTGTGGCGTGCGCATGCATGGCCGCGAGATGCAGCAGGCCGT
>JAYTYH010000138.1:0-6212 GCA_043742485.1 Rhizobacter sp. | reverse complement strand
CCCTCTCGCCGCCCTCGCGCACGGTCGAGCGCGTCGTTCGCGGCCAGGCGACCTCCGACGGCGACGGCGTGGCGCTGACGCGCGTGCTGACGCAACCGCTGCAAAAGCGCCTCGACCCGTTCCTCATGCTCGACGCATTCGGCAGCGACGCCGCGAGCGACTACGTCGGCGGCTTTCCCGAGCACCCGCACCGCGGCTTCGAGACCGTCACGATCATGCTGGAAGGCCGCATGCGCCACCGCGACAGCGTCGGCAACGTCGGCCTGCTCGAGCCGGGCAGCGTGCAGTGGATGACGGCCGGACGCGGCATCCTGCACTCGGAGATGCCCGAGCAGGAAGAAGGCCGCATGGCCGGCTTCCAGCTGTGGGTCAACCTGGCCGCCGCCGACAAGATGACGGCGCCCGAGTACCGCGACATCCCGCCCGCCGCGGTGCCCGCGTTCACGGCGGCGGCCGGCGTGCACGTGCGCGTGGTCGCCGGCGAGAGCGGCGGCACCCCCGGCGCCGTGGCGCGGCCGAAGACCGAGCCGATCGTTCTCGACTTGACGTTGCCGCCCGGCGCCGCCTTCGACGCCGCCCTGCCGCCCGGCCACAACGCCTTCGCCTACGTGTTCGGCAGCGAGGCGGTCGAGGTCGGCGGCACCCGCGTCGAGCCTGAGCGCATGGCCATCCTCGGCAACGAGCCGGGCGCGTTCGGCGTGCGTTTCGCGGTGCCGGCGGCGGCCGCTGCTCCGGCACGTGTGCTGCTTGTCGCCGGCCGGCCGCTGGGCGAGCCGATTGCGCAATACGGGCCGTTCGTGATGAACACGCAGGCCGAATTGCAGCAGGCCTTTGTCGACTTCCGCAGCGGTGCCCTGATGGCCTGAAGCGGCTCGGCCCGGTGGTATGGTGCGCTCGCCCAAGCACCGAGCGAGCCGCCATGCCCCGCACCATCCTCGAAGAAGCCCGCCTGCATCCGGCGATCCGAGAAAGCGTTGCCAACCAGAACGCCGACGTCATCCACAACGTGCAGGCAGCGGCGGCGTCGAATCCGGTGCTCGTCGTCGGCATGGCCGGAAACCCGTACGTGCGCAAGGCTAAGAAGGCACTGGCCGCGGCCGGCGTCGCGTTCCACTACCTCGAATACGGCAGCTACTTCAGCGAATGGAAGCAACGCGGTTCGCTGAAGATGTGGTCCGGCTGGCCGACCTTTCCGATGGTCTTCGTGAAGGGCACGCTGATCGGCGGCGCCCAGGACACCGAGCGCCTGATCGCCAGCGGTGAGCTGAAGCGCAGCCTCGGCGAATGAGCGTGGGCCGCCAGGTCGCAGGCACGGCGCTGCTGCTGGCGGCCACGGCCCTGTGGATCGGCAGCGCCGGCGCCGCCGACGTGCCGCCTGCCGATTGCCACGTCGCCGGCATCCGCAACGGCGTGCTCTGCGGCAGCGTCGATCGACCGCTTGATCCGGCCCGGCCGCAAGGCACGCGCATCGCCGTGCGTTACGTCGTGGTTCCGGCGATGGCGCGCAGGAAGCTCGCCGATCCCGTGTTCCTGCTCGCCGGCGGCCCGGGCCAGAGCGCGGTGGCCCTGGCGGCGTCGACGATGGCCCTGTTCTCGCGCCTCAACAACCGCCGCGACATCGTCTTCGTCGACCAGCGCGGCATCGGCGGCTCGGCGCCGCTGCAATGCCAGGACCCCGAGCAGGAAACGCTTGCCGAGCAGGCCGACCCCGACCGCCAGTACCGGCTGACGATGGCCTGCAAGGCCGAGTTGCTGAAGCTGCCGTACATCCGCGCCGAGCGCGACCTCGGCCTGTTCACGACCTGGATCGCCGTGCAGGACCTCGACGCGGTGCGCGCGGCCTTGGGCGCGGCCCGCATCGATCTCGTCGGCGGCTCATACGGCACCCGGGTCGCGCTCGAGTACCAGCGCCAGTTCCCGGCGGCCGTGCGGCGCAGCGTCATCGACGGCGTGGCGCCGCCCGACATGGCTTTGCCAGCGAGCTTCTCGACCGACAACCAGGCCGCCTTCGACGCCCTCGCCGCTGCCTGCGCCGCCGAGCCGGCCTGTGCGCGCCGGCATCCCGACCTGTCGGGTCGATTCGCCGCGCTGCTGGAGACGCTGCCGCGTCAGGTCACCGCGGCGCAGGCCCTGACCGGCCGCGACGAGACCTTCGTGCTGACGCGCGACATGGTGCTCGGCGCCGTCCGCGGCGCGCTCTATTCGCCGGCGCTGGCGGCGGCGCTGCCGGAGGCGATCGACGAGGCTGCGCGCGGCCGGCTCGAAGGCATCGTCGGCCTCGGCTCGACCTTCCTGGCGAAGAAGTCGGTGCGGCTTGCCGCCGGCATGCATCTGTCGGTCGTCTGTGCTGAAGACGTGCCGCGCCTGGGCCGCACGGCCGATGTACCCGGCGTCGACTTCGGCACCCAGTTTGCAGCCTTCTACGAGCGGCTGTGCTCCGGCTGGCCGCGCGGAGCAGTGCCCGAGGCGTTCTACAAGGTGGTGCCGAGCCGCACGCCCGTGCTGCTGCTGAGCGGCGGCCTCGACCCGGCGACGCCGCCGCGCCACGGCGAGCGCGTCGCCCGCGCGCTCGGGCCTTCGGCGCGCCACGTCGTCGTCGCCAATGCCGGCCACGGCGTGATGGCCGTCGGCTGCATGCGCGACGTCGTCTTCCGCTTCATCGACGCCGACGAAGACGCCGACGCGCTCGCCGTCGACGCCAGCTGCGCCGCCAAGGTGCCGCGGCCACCGGCGTTCCAGCCGGTGGGCAGCGCGCTGGTGGCGTCGGCCGCACCGGCGCCCTTGGCTGCTTCTGGAGCGACGCGATGATCGAGGTGCGCTCGGTCGCCAAGTCGTTCGTGGTGCCGGCGCCTCGGGCGCGCGGACTGCGCGGGCTGGCCCGCATCGGGCGCGTCGGGTCGAGCACGGTGGCGGCGGTGAAGAGCGTGAGCTTCAGCGCCCCGGCCGGCCACATCACCGGCTTGCTCGGCCCGAACGGCGCCGGCAAGACGACGACCTTGCGCATGCTGGCCGCGCTCATCACGCCCGATGCCGGCACGCTCTCGGTCGACGGCATCGACGTCGCGACCCGACCGCGCGAGGTGCTGGCCCGCATCGGCATGCTCTCCGATGCGCGCGGCCTCTACCCGCGGCTGACGGCGCGCGAGAACATCGTCTACTACGGCGCCCTCCAGGGCATGGAACGCGAGGTCGCCGAAGCGCGCGCTGGCGAGCTGGCGCGCATGTTCGACATGGCCTCGCTGCTCGACCGCCGCACCGACGGCTTCAGCCAGGGCGAGCGGATGAAGACGGCGCTGGCGCGGGCGCTCGTCCACGACCCGGCGCACATCGTGCTCGATGAGCCGACCAACGGCCTCGACGTGCTCGCCACCCGGGCCCTGCGCGACAGCCTGCGCTGGCTGCGCACCCCGGCCGGCGGCGCCAAATGCATCGTCTTCTCGACGCACATCATGCAAGAGGTGGAACGCCTGTGCGACAGCGTCGTCGTCGTCGCGCACGGCCGCACCGTTGCGGCCGGCACCGTGCCCGAGCTGCTCGCGCAGACCGGCGAGACCGACTTCGAGGAGGCCTTCGTCAAGCTCGCCTTCGTGGCCGACGCGGTACCTGCAGGAGTCTTCGCATGACGCGCCACGGCGCCGCTTTCTTCGTCGTGCTGCGCAAGGAGCTCGTCGACGCCCTGCGTGACCGTCGCACGCTGATGACGGTGCTGGTCTCGTCGGTGCTGATGGGCCCGCTGGTGCTGCTCGCGATCTCCGGCCTCGTCGCCTCGCTCGAGGCCCGCGCCGAGCAGCGCGAGGTCTATGTCGCAGGCTTGGCGCACGCGCCGACGCTGCGCAATTTTTTCGAGCGCCAGACCTACACCGTGAAGGAGGCGCCGGCCGACTACGAGGCGCAGCTGCGCAAGGCGACCTTCAGCGACGCCGTGGTCGTGGTGCCCGATGATTTCGAGGCCGCGCTGGTGCGCGGCGATGTGCCTGTCGTGGAGATCGTCTCCGACAGTGCCAACAAGCGTTCCGAGGCCAGCACCGGTCGCATCGAGCGCTTGCTCGGCGGCTTCAGCCGCGAGCGCGCCGTGCTCAGCCTGGCGCTGCGCGGCGTCTCGCTGCAGCTTCTGGAGCCGATGCAGGTCGAGGACCGCGACCTCGCCAGCACGCAGACGCGGGCGACGCAACTCACCGGCATGCTGCCATTCTTCGTGATGATGGCGGTGCTCTACGGCGCGCTCAACGCCGCCCTCGATACCACGGCCGGAGAGCGCGAGCGCGGCTCCCTCGAGCCCTTGCTGATGAACCCGGCGGCGCGCTGGGCGCTCGTGGCTGGGAAGTGGGGCGCGGTCGCCATCGTCAGCATGTCGATCGCCGTGCTCAGCAGCTTCAGCTTCCTGCCCGGCCAGTGGGTGCTGCGCAGCGACACCCTGGCCGCGATGTTCCAGTACGGCCCGCACGAGGCGCTGATGTTCCTGGTCGTGCTGCTGCCGCTGGCGGCGGCGCTGTCGGCGGTGCTGATGGCCGTCGCGATCCGCTCGAAGACCTTCAAGGAGGCGCAGGCGAGCACGACGATCGTCGTCCTCGCGGTATCGTTGCTGCCGCTGGTGAACGTCTTCAATCTCGGCGGCGAATCGCCCTGGTACATCTGGGTGCCTGCACTGGCGCAGAACACGCTGATGACGCGTGTGCTCAAGGGCGAGGATCTTGGTGCCGCGCAGATCGCGATTCCGCTCCTGATCTGCGCAGCGCTGACGGCGGCCGGCGTCTGGTACGTTGCGCACACGCTGCGCCAGGCGGCGCTGAAGTGAGCGTTGCCACGGCGGCGCTCGACTGGCGCTGGAAGCGCTTCGATGCGCTCGGCGTGCACGAGCTGCAGAACATCTACATGGCTCGGCAGACGGTGTTCGTGGTCGAGCAGGCGTGCGCCTTTCTCGACGCCGACGGTCACGACGAGCACGCTTTTCACCTGGCTGCGTGGTCGGCGACGGCGCGGATGCCGCTGGCCTGCGCCCGCGTGCTCGACCCCGGCGTCAAGTACGCCGAAGTCTCGATCGGGCGCGTCGCCACGACGGCTGCGGGGCGAGGCGCCGGCCTCGGCCGCGAACTGATGCGGCGGGCGATCGACGCCACCGCCGCGACCTGGCCGGGATTCGACATCCGCATCGCTGCGCAGAGCCGGCTCGAGGTGTTCTATGCCGGCCTCGGCTTCGTCGTGATCGGCGAGCCCTTCATCGAAGACGGCATTCCGCACACGGAAATGCTTCTGCCGGCGCCTGCGTCGGCTTAGGTCTGCCGCAGGGCCGCGTCGAAAAAATACAATCGGTCCTCGCGGGAGGCGCCGTCCGGTGCCGGATCTCGCTCAGTCAGGTGCGAATGCTTTACCCAAGCAAGTTCGATGTCATCGTCGTCGGCGGTGGCCATGCCGGCACGGAGGCGGCGCTGGCCGCCGCGCGGATGGGTGCGAGTACCTTGCTTTTGACCCATTCGATCGAGACGCTGGGTCAGATGAGCTGCAATCCGTCGATCGGTGGCATCGGTAAGGGTCATCTGGTCAAGGAGATCGACTCGCTCGGCGGCGCCATGGCCCAGGCCGCGGACGAGGCCGGCATTCACTTCCGCATCCTCAACGGGTCGAAGGGGCCGGCGGTTCGAGCGACGCGGGCCCAAGCAGATCGGCTGCTCTACAAGGCGGCCATTCGGCGCCACCTTGAGAACCAGCCCAATCTGTCGATATTCCAGGCGGCGTGCGACGATCTCGTCGTAGAGGGTGACCACGTGGTGGGCGTCGTGACGCAAGTGGGCGTACGCTTCGATGCGAAGGCGGTGGTCCTGACCGCCGGTACGTTTCTCAACGGAAAAGTGCACATCGGCCTCGAAAGCCACTCTGCCGGCCGGGCCGGCGACGCTCCTGCAGTCACCTTGTCGGCCCGCTTGAAAGAATTGAAGCTGCCGCAAGGCAGACTCAAGACCGGAACGCCGCCGCGCCTCGATGGCCGCACGATCGACTATTCGAAGCTGCTCGAACAGCCGGGCGACGGTGTGTCGCCGGGTTCCGACCCGAGCATCGACGTGCCTGTGTTCAGCTATCTCGGCGACCCGGCGAGCCATCCGCGGCAGATCTCATGCTGGATCACGGAGACCAACCCGCGCACGCACGACATCGTCCGTGCTGGCTTTTCCCGCAGCCCCATGTTCACAGGTTTGATCGACGGCGTCGGTCCCCGC
>JAYTYH010000137.1:0-6525 GCA_043742485.1 Rhizobacter sp. | reverse complement strand
CAGGCTCGACTCGTGCGGCGTGTAGTTGCGCCGCGGGTCCATCGGATAGCGGACCTGCGGGCCGAACACGTGGAAGTGGCTGTCGCAGCTGCCAGCCGGCAGCCTGGCCGCGGCCGGCTCGGGGTGCCGGGGCGGCGGATCGCAGTCGGGCGGGGCCATTGGCGTGGCGCTCATGAAGTCGTTCTTCCGGGGACGAGGAAATCGAAGTCGCAGCCTTCGTCGGCCTGCAGCACGGTGCGGTGGAACAGCGCCGCATAGCCGCGGTCGGGCGCCGCAGCAGCACCCCGTGGCGGACCGCCGGTCTGCGCGGAGCGCCGGCGTTCGAGCTCGGCAGCGTCGACCAGCAGCTCGATGCGGCGGGCCGGCACATCGAGCGAGATGCGGTCGCCGTTGCGCACCAGGCCGAGCGGCCCGCCCACCGCCGACTCGGGCGCGATGTGGAGCACGATGGTGCCGAAGGCGGTGCCGCTCATGCGCGCGTCGGAGATGCGCACCATGTCCTTGACGCCTTGCCGAGCCAGCTTGATCGGAATCGGCAGGTAGCCAGCCTCGGGCATGCCCGGGGCGCCGCGCGGGCCGGCGTTGCGCAGCACCAGCACATCGTCGGCCGTGACGTCGAGGCCGGGGTCGTCGATGCGCTCGGTCAGGTCCTGCACCGACTCGAAGACGACGGCGCGGCCGATGTGCGTCATCAGTTCGGCCGACGCCGCCGACTGCTTGATGATCGCCCCGCGCGGCGCCAGGTTGCCGTGCAGCACGGCCATGCTGCCGACTGCCTTGATCGGCGCGGACCGGGGGCGGATCACGTCCTGGCCGGCGACGTCCTCGGCGGCCGCGACGACCTCGCGCAGCGTCGCGCCGGTGACCGTCGGCGCGTCGAGGTCGATCAGATCGCCGAGCTCCTTCAGCAGGCGCGGCACGCCGCCGGCCCAGTGAAAGTGCTCCATGTAGTGCTTGCCGGAGGGCTTGAGGTCGAGCAGCACCGGCACCTCTCGGCCGAGCCGGTCGAACTCGGCCAGGTCGATGGCGATGCCGAGCCGGCCGGCCGCTGCGGTGAGGTGGATCAGGCCGTTGGTCGAGGCGCCGATCGCCTGCATCACCACCATCGCGTTGCGGAAGGCAGCCGGCGTCATCAGCTGGGCCGGGGTCGGGCCGCCGTTGCTCGCCATCGCCGCGGCGAACGTGCCGCTCGCCTCGGCCGATCGCAGCCGGTCGGCGTGGGTGGCGGGGATGGACGCCGAGCGCGGCAGCGCCAGCCCCATCGCCTCGACGATGCAGGCCATGGTGCTGGCGGTGCCCATGACCATGCAGGTGCCGGCGGTCGGTGCCAGCCGCTCGTTGATGCGCTCGATCTCGTCGGCGCCGATGCGGCCGCCGCGGTGCTCGCCCCACAGGCGCCGGCAGTCGGTGCAGGCACCGAGCTGCTCGCCCTGGTAGTGGCCGACCAGCATCGGCCCGACCGGCACGACGATGGCCGGCACGCCAGCCGAGGCAGCGGCCATCATCTGCGCCGGGATCGTCTTGTCGCAGCCGCCGATGAGCACCACCGCGTCCATCGGCTGGGCCCGGATCAGCTCCTCGGTGTCCATCGCCATCAGGTTGCGGAGGAACATGCTCGTCGGGTGGGCGAACGACTCGTGGATGGAGATCGTCGGGAACTCCATCGGCAGCGCGCCCGCCAGCATCACGCCGCGCTTGATCGCCTCGACCAGCTTGGGCACATTGCCGTGGCAGGCGTTGTAGTCGCTGTAGGTATTGGCGATGCCGACCACCGGGCGCGCCAGCGCGTCGTCGGAGAGGCCCATGGCCTTGATGAAGGCCTTGCGCAGGAAGAGCGAGAAGTCGGCGTCGCCGTACGACGTCAGCCCCTTTCGCATGCCTTGGGTCATGGTGATTCCGTTCGCTCTTCTGTGGCCTGTGGTGTGCCCGATATTATCGATAATCGACGATATGACGAGGACTCACAACCCGAGCAGACCCCTGCGCGTCGGCCTGGTCGGTGCCGGCTGGGTGACGCAGCACCATCTCGCCGGCTGGGCCAGGCTCGGCGGCCGCGCCGAGGTGGTCGCGATCGCAGATCCGAACCCCGCGGCGGCCGACGCGCGCGTAGCCGAGTTCGGAATCGCCGGCGTCTTCTCGAGTGCGGCGCAGATGCTCGAGCAGGCCGATCTCGATGCCGTCGACATCGCAACACCGCGCGAATTCCACGCCGAGGCAGTGCGCCTGGCCGCCGCCAAGGGACTGGCCGTGCTGTGCCAGAAGCCGTTGGCACCGACCTTTGCCGAGGCGAAGGCGCTGGTCGCCGAAGTCGAAGGACGCTGCCGCCTCATGGTCCACGAGAACTGGCGCTTCCGGCCCTACTACCGTGATCTCGCACGCAACCTGCAAGACGGTCGCATCGGCGAGGTCGTGCAAGCACAGATGACCTTGCTCTCCTCCGGCCTCATCGCCGACGAGAGCGGCGGCCTGCCGGCGTTGGTGCGCCAGCCCTTCGTCGCCACGCTCGAGCGCGCCCTGGTCATGGAGATCCTGATCCACCACATCGACACGCTTCGCTGCCTGCTCGGCGAGATGACGCTGCGCTATGCGTGTCTCGGCCACGCCTCGCCGGCGATGCGGGGCGAAGACCGCGCCTTCCTGGCCTTCGAGACTGCAGCCGGCGCGCCGGTGTCGTTGCTGTCGAACCTGTCGGTCCGGGGCCAGCCGCCGGGGCTGGTCGACCGCCTCGTTCTCATCGGCAGCGCCGGCACGCTTTCGCTCGAAGGCGACACCCTGCGTTGCGCTGGGTCGCAGCCCTTCGAGCGGCGCTACGACATGGCGGCCTGCTACGCGCAGTCGTACGCCGACGCGATTCGTCATTTCGTCGACAGCCTGGCCAGCGGCGCGCCGTTCGAGACGGCGGCCAGCGACAACCTGCGCACGCTGGCCCTCGTCGAGGCAGCCTACGCCGAGGGGAGCCTGGCGTGAGCCCGCGCGACAGGCCGGCGCCGGCCGGCACGCTGCCTGGCACGCCGGCCCTCGACGCGCCGGCCAGCCTGGCCAAGCTGCTCGGCGACGACATCATCTTCGGCCGGCTCGGCCCCGGCACCCGGCTCATCGAAGACAACCTCATCGCCCGCTTCGGCGTGACCCGCCACTTCGTGCGCCAGGCTTTCGTCGAGCTCGAGCGCATGGGCATCGTCGTGCGTGAAAAGAACAAGGGCGTCGCGGTGCGCTCGCTGGCGCCGCGCGAAGTGACGCAGATCTACGAGGTGCGCGAGCTGCTTCAGCGCCAGGCGGCGCTGCGCATCGCCTTGCCCGCACCACCGGCGGTGGTGGCCGAGCTCGAGCAGCTACACGACGAGTACGGCCGCCATCTGAGGGCGAGCAACTTTCGCGGCGTGCACGAGACCAACGACGCCTTCCACCTGGCGATGTTCTCGGCCTGCGGCAACACCTACCTGGTCGAGTCGATCAAGCACTACATGTGGCTGAGCCTGCCGGTGCGCTCGAAGAAGACCGCCGACTACGAGCACGCAGCCGCCTCCGAGCGCGACCACCACATGATCATCCAGCTTCTGAAAGGCACCGACAACTGGGCTTTGGCCCAGGTCTGCGTCGACCACCTGCAGGGCGCCAAGAACGCCTATCTGGAGATGGCGGCGCCGGCTCCGGCGCCGCCTCTGAAGGCGCGCTGACGCGGGCGTTGGCGCGCGCGCCAACGCGGTCCGCCGGGTCCACCGGGTCGCCATGACTTCGGCGGCGCAGGTGGCTAGTGATGGACTCTTGCGCAGGCCATGCAGCGTGCACGCCGATTACATTATTCGGCCGATGCGTGACCCAAACGCGTACCGGAAAACTCACGCTGGTGGTGGAAAGCGCGCCTTTCGGCTCATCGCATTGAAATGCGATCCGGGCTCAGGCAACATGGCGACTTGGACCATTACGTACTTCTTTTCGTGAGCGCCTTGGCCGCGAAGGCCCCCGCCGACACCGTGATCACCATCGCGAGGCAGGCACGCCGGAACAATGAACGCACGGGTATCACGGGCCTTCTCGTCTTCGACGGCGAGAACTTCGCACAGTTGATGGAGGGTCCGCAAGACGCGGTCCCGGCCGTGGCGGATCTCATGACGACCGATACGCGGCACGAGCGCATGGAGATCCTCCACTCCGCGCCCAATTCGAGTGCCAGGCGGTTTCCGTCCTGGCGCCTCGGCTATCTGGTGATGGACTTGCAGGAGTTCGGTTTGCAGAGCTTGCGCGGCAAGCGCGGAGCGAGGGCGCTGGACGATTTCTACTTCATGCTGCCGGCGCTCGACATCGCCGTCGGCGAGGCGGTCCCGAAGAAGCTGATCCGTAGCCCGCTCTAGCCGACGACCGGCCAGCGAACTCAGGGCAGGCGCTCGAGACACCGTTCTCACCGGGGGCTGGCCGGAGAGCGCGCGGCGTCGGCCCCGGCTTGGCGCACAGGCGCCGGAACCTGCTCGCTGCGAAGGCGAGCTCCTGGCGTTGCGGCAAGCCTTCCGGATCGCAGAGTGCCGCTACAAGGTCCCGGCCGGGTCGAAATCGAGCTCGACCTTGGCGCCGTTGGGGTCGTGGCTGAACAGCTGCCAGGTGCCGGCGCCGGCCTGCTGGCGCAGGTCGTACTTGATGCCGGCAGCGTCGAAGCGGGCCTTGACGGCGCGCAGGTCGGTGGCGGTGAAGGCCATGTGGTCGAGCACGCCGGTGCGCTGAGCCGGCATCGGCCGATCGAAGTACATGTGCAACACCGCCTGCGGACCGCCGGCGTAGAGCCAGGCGCCGGGAAAGCCGAGGTCGGGCCGGTGGCCGACGGTGAGCCCGAGCAGGCCGACGTAGAAGGCGAGCGTTTTCGTTTCGTCTTCGGCGACGATGGTGAAGTGGTTCATGCCGACGATCATGGCGATCTCCAGTGCGTGGCCGCCGTTGTCACGACAGCAGGATCAAGGCGCCGACGGTCGCGCGCGACTCGAGCCGGGCGTGGGCTTGGGCAGCGGCGTCGAGCGAGAAACGCTCGATCGGCGGCAGGCGAATGGCGCCGCTCTCCAGCGCGCTCCAGACGCGTTGCGCACGCGCGGCGAGCTCGGCCCGCGTCGACACGTAGTCGAACACCGCCGGCCGCGAGAACGAGAGCGACTTGGCAACGAGCGCGTCGGCGGCCAGCGGCGCCAGCGGGCCGCTGGCCTGGCCGAGGCTGATCCAGTGGCCGCGGCGGGCGAGGGCGGTGAGGTTCTCTTCGCGTGCCGCGTCGCCGAGGCCGTCGATGACGACGTCGGCGCCGCCGCAGGTGCGCTGCACGGCATCGGCGAAGCGGTAGTCGCGCGTCACGATCACGTGCGCGCAGCCGTACTCGCGGGCGACGCGCGCCTTGGCGTCGCTCGACACCGTGCCGAGCACGACGGCGCCCAGGCTCTTCGCCCAGGCGCAAACGAGCAGGCCGACGCCGCCGGCCGCGGCGTGCACGAGCACACGCGTGCCGGGGCCGACGCGGCCGAGGTCGTGAAGCAGGAAGTCGGCGGTGATTCCCTTCAACAGCAAGGCCGCGGCGGTCTCGGTCTCGATGGCCGCGGGCAAGCGCACCACCCACTGCACCGGCACGCTGCGCACGCTGCAGTAGGCGCCCGGCACCGGGCCGAGGTAGGCGACACGGTCGCCTGTCAGCAGGCCGCCGACGCCAGCACCGGCATCGAGCACGGTCCCGGCCGCCTCCATGCCGGGCACCGCGGCCGCTGCGGAAGAGAGCGGCAGCATCTGCGGGATCCAGCCGCGGCGAAGGTAGACGTCGATGAAGTTGACGCCGATCGCGCGTTGCCGGATCCGCACTTCACCTTCGCGTGGCGCAGCGGCCTCGGCATCTTCGGCCTGCAGCACCTCGGCCTCGCCGTAGCGACGGATGGCGACGCGGCGCGTGGCGACCGGCAGCGCCGCAGGCATCGCGGCTACGGTGCTGCCCGCGGTGCGCTGGTCGCCGCCCGAGCGCAGATGCGCACGCAGGTCTTCGAAGCCGGCCTCGTACACGCCTTGCGCCACCATGTCGTGCAGCTCGCGCTCGCGCCCGGGCGGCGTCGCGAACGTCGACTCCCAGTGCCAGAAGGTGCGGTCGCCGTCGGTCACCGGCTTCAGCGTCACGGTGGCGACGTAGCGCTGCAGCGGTACGCTGGCTTCGACGATGCAGTAGGTGCTTCGGTGCTCGCTGTCGGAGAGCGTCAGCAACTGCTCGCGGATGCGGTTGCCGTCTTTCAGCGTGAAGCTGCGCACGCAGCCGATCTGGTCGCTGCGCTCGCCGCCCTCGATGTGGCTGGCCTCGACCGCACGGTGCCAGCGGTCGTGGCTGTTGAAGTCGCGCAGGACGGCCCACACGCGAGCGATCGGCGCATCGATGACGGTTGAGCGGACGATCTTCTGCAGCATGGTCGCAGCGCGGTGGCGTCGCGATCAGCGGCGCGAGAAGTGCTGCTTCAGGGCGTCGAAGCCGGCCTGGAACACGCCGCTGGCGATCGATTCCGTCAGTGCCGCTTCGCGCCC